>DATAOM010000543.1:0-9762 GCA_036265775.1 Ktedonobacterales bacterium
TCGCCAGATGATGTACATACTGTCTGTGTCGGACGGCATGAAATGCCGAAATCCGTCCATACGCCTATGCGACGTCTTGTCGAGCGCCTCTAGAAAGGGGCCGTACGGGAAATCGCGAGGAGGCTCCGCATGGAGGAGCGCGAGCGCGATTGCGGCGATGACGTAGAGAACATCTTTACGCCTGCCAGGCGCTCCGCTTGCGTTTGTCTCGTATGGCGACGCAAACGTCCGCGTACGGCGCAGCGGAACGCGATCGCGCGCGCGCTCCTCCATGCGGAGCCTCCTTGCGATTTCCCGCGCAGCCTCTTTCCAGGGCGCTCGCCAAGACATCGCATAGGCGTGGGGACAGATTTCGGCGTTCCATGCCGTTCGACACAGACAGTATGTACATCATCTGGCGAGATCCGCGCCACTCGCCCATGTGCGCAACCTCATAGAGAGTGGCGGAGAGCTATTTACGCACGGCGTGGAGAATTGCCCCGCGCAGTAGCTCGATGGCGACGTGGTTCTCGCCACCCTCGGGCACGATGACATCGGCGAAGCGTTTCTCCGGCTCGACGAAGGCCAGGTGCATCGGGCGCACGGTGGCGAGATACTGGCTGATGACGCTCTCGGCGGTGCGCCCGCGCTCAGTGACGTCGCGCTGGAGACGGCGGATGAAGCGCAGATCGGCGTCGGTGTCCACATAGACCTTCACGTCGAAGATCTCGCGCAGTTGCGGCTCGACGAAGATCAGGATGCCCTCGACGATCAGCACAGGTTTCGGCGCGATGGTGACGGTCTCGGCGGCGCGCGCGTAGGCGGCGAAGTCGTAGATGGGCCGCTGGATCGTCTCGCCCGCGCGCAGGCGGTTGATATGCTCTAACAGCAACTCCACCTCGATTGCGTCAGGGTGGTCCCAGTTGATGCGCGTGCGCTCGGCCTCGGAGAGGTGGCGGTACTCGCGGTAGTAGGCGTCCTCGGCAAGCTCCGCCACGCCATCCTGGCCCAGCGCCTGGATAATCGCGCGGGCGACGCTGGTCTTGCCGGCGCCGCTGCCGCCACAGACGCCGATGATGAGTGGACTATGTCCGAATGTAGGACTCGACATGGGTCAAGCGAAGCCCTTCGCGCTGCGCGTCCGCGTCGCCGGTAACGCCGCGCACGCCGCCACCAGCTCTTCGAAGCCGCTTAGCAACCGTTGCGCGTAGCCGTTGCGCTCCAGTGCGCGCCGCAACTCGCGCAGGCGGGTGTTTGGCGGGATGGCGACTCCGCGTGGGCCGACGCGTTCAAGCTGAAACGCGCGCAGACGGGGATCGGTGACGATCTCGCGCGCGAGCCGCTCGTCGGCGGCCTCCAGTGTCACCACGGGCGGCGGGGCCAGCCGCGCCTGCTCCTGATATTCCTGATACTGGCGCGCCCAGTCGCGCAGGGTGTAGCTGATGTTTTGTGGCAGCGCCTTGCGCGCATGCTCTTCGAGGAAGGCGATCATCTCGTCGATGCTGAGGCCACTTTCCAGCCCGCGACTCAGCGCCTCGCGCGTCAGCGTGAAGCGGCTAACGCGCCCGACTTGCTCCAGCGTGGCGAAGCGC
This sequence comes from Ktedonobacterales bacterium, assembly GCA_036265775.1. Classification (GTDB taxonomy): domain Bacteria; phylum Chloroflexota; class Ktedonobacteria; order Ktedonobacterales; family JADMIN01; genus DASWAC01. The sequence goes on from DATAOM010000543.1 coordinate 1,572, forward strand.
GCCAGCCAGTAGAGCGCCGGCATGTACGGCTCCATCAGCAACGCCTGGAAGTTCGGCTGCACGACCAGTGAGCGCTTGGCTGGCTGATTGCGCGCGCTCAGGTCACTCCTGAGCGCCTCGGCTCCTAGCTCGGTCAGCATGAAGCGCGTCGGGTTGACGTTGTCATGGACGCCAGGAGCCGTGTCGCCCTCATAGCCGAGCGTCACCAGCCCAAGCTCGTAGAGCGTCGAGCGGAACATGCCAGTGATGATCTCGCCGTCGGTGGAGTCCCACTGCTCGCGCAAGCCATCCGCCAGCTTGAACCCAGCCTCGCCTGCGTGGCGCTGGCTGGGGCGCAGGACGTAGGGGTCGCCGTTCTGAAGTGTCGCGCGGAACGAGTCCAGGGTATACCAGACGCCCGGCTCGCAGGTCAACAGCAGCTTCTGCACCGCCTCGCGCGCCACCGGAATATCGAGATAGAACGTCTGCCACTCGTGATAGTTCGCCCCCGCGAGGTCGCTCCACCAGCGGTCGGCGGGCCAGCGACGATAGAGTCGCCGCGCCTGCATCACCAGATCGTGCCGCGCCCACGAATCCAGCTTCGGTCCGGGAACAAGCCGCGCGCGCCCCTTCTCGCCATTGCCACTCGCCGCGACCAGGCCAAGCTCACAGGCCTCCTGCCGCAGCAACTCGACATAGGCCAGCGCCTCGTCCTCGCTGATGCGCGCGCGCTGGCCGGTGAGATAGGGCAGCAGCCGTTGCGCCGCGCGCTTGGGCAGCGAACTGGAGCGGGTCAACTCGATCTCCTGCTGGCTCGCGGCGGCCACCAGCACGATCAGGTCCCACAGGAACGTCGTGTCCGCTGGCAGCGTCGCGTCCGGCTCGGTTGTCTCGCGCAGCCCGACGCTGACCTGTGGCCGCGCCTCGGCGCGCTTGAGGTTGGCAAGCGTCTCTTTGGGAATAAACAGGATACGCTGGCCACTGCTGAAGGTGTCGAAGGCCAACGCATACTCCTCGAAAGCGCGCAACAATCCGGCCAGCTCGATCTCGGAGACACGCAGCCGCCTGCGCAGATCGGCGATGGGAACTGACCCACCACGCGTGCGCGTCCACTCGTAGGTCTCGCGCATTCGTGGATCGAGCCGCCCAAGCGCATAGCGCACCGCCTCGGCCTGCTGCAAGTACTCAGCAATGGCGGCGCGCACCTCGTTGCGCGAGTAATAGGCCTGAAGGGTCAGCCCGAAGCGTCTGCCGATTTGATCGAGGTCGCCTTGCCGGTAGGGCGTCAGCAATTCGTCGAGCGTCTTGGTCGAGCGGTCGGCGTGATCGTAGAAGATCTCGCGGCCGGTGGCGTAGAGGCCCGTCGCCAGTTCGGTTGGAACGTAGGCAATCTCTTTTTCTTCGATCTGCGCCTGCGGGTTGCGTGGGGCGATGTAGCCGTAGAAGGTGACCCGCTGCCCGACCAACTCAGATCCCTGGACGCGCGCGGTTTCGGTGAAGACCAGCCGCGCCTCCACCAGGCGCTCCAGCGCCGCCTGCGCCTCCCGCTCGGAGAGTTGCGCGCGGTCCGGCAGATCCTCCACCAAAGCCCAGTTACGCGCGGAGGGGCCGACGATGGCGAAGAGCGCGCGGCGCTCTGGCGCGGTCAGCCGTTCCCAGACAAAGCGCGCCGCAATCCCATCGCGCATCGAACGCTCTAAACGCTGACGATCTTCGGTAGTGGCCTGGGTCGGCGCATCCGTCCCCCACCACGACGCAAGAGATTGCAAGGTTGCGAGCGGCTCTTCCGCCAGGATCGCGTACAGGCTCTTCATGCTGGGCATCCTCCGAAGGGCGCCACACGCGAGCGCGACGCGCAGCCGGAGGCTGGAGCGTCACGAACAGTTGAGACATGGCCCTTCACTCCTCGAAAAAAGACGGTTTCGCGTGAAAACATCGGAAGCATCAAGCGCTGGGAACGGCGAATGCGCCGGGAGCGGGAGGAGGAGGTCAAGGAGACGACATCCACTCGCGCCGGCGTGGCGCGTCAGTCAGTCAGGGTTGTAGTGTCATCCTTGTGTTTCTCGACGTACTGGATGACCTGCCGGGTGAGCTGGCTGGGGGTCGAGGCGCCTGAGGTAATGGCGACGCGTTTCTTTCCCTCGAGCATCTCTGGTCTCAGATCGTCGAGCGAGTCGACACGGATGGCGGGGCTATGCGCCCGCTCCTCGGCGACCTGCACGAGACGGTTGGTGTTGTTGCTGCGTGGATCGCCGACGACGATGGTGAGATCGGCGCCGACGGCCATGCGGGCGACGGCCTCCTGGCGCACCTGCGTGGCGCGGCAGATCTCGTTGTAGACCTCGACCTGTGGAAAGCGCGCTTGAATCGCCGCAATGAGCGCGGCCGTATCCCACTGGCTGAGCGTCGTCTGCGTCGTGACGGCGAGCCGCTCGGCCTGAGCGAAGCGCTCTGGGACCGCCATGAGGTCGGCCTCGTTCTCGACGAGATAGACGCTCTCTGGCGCCTCACCTATCACCCCTTCCGGCTCAGGGTGGCCCTTCTTGCCGATGTAGAGGATCAGGTAGTCGCGCGCGACGAGGTCCTGCACGAGGTCATGGGTCTTCGTCACATCCGGACAAGTGGCGTCGATCACGTGCAGCCCACGTTCGCGCGCGCGCTGCTTGACCAGCGGTGAGACACCATGCGCAGTGAAGATGACCGTGCCCTCATTCACCTGTTCGATCATCGCGGCGCGGTCGGCGCCGTCGAGGGTCGTTACGCCGAGCGCCGTCAGTTCATCCACGGCGAAGCGGTTGTGAACGATCAGTCCGATGATATAGATCGGTCGAGGAACAGCGGGATCCTTCGCCGCCTTGCGCGCCAGCTCCATTGCGTCAACCACGCCGTAGCAATAGCCACGTGGAGTGACCTTGATGACGTCCATATGAACAACAGCGCCTTTCACCTCTGGAGGAATATGTTGAGCGGACGCGGGACCGTTCAAATCCCTGCCAGCCGCATCAACGCCTCCGCCGCCGCGCGATCAAGTGTGAGGAGTCGCGCCTCATACCCTTCCACCGTCTCATCATTCGTCTCGCGCTCTATCATCGATATGATCGGTTCGCGCTCGGTGGGCTGCGTTGGCTGCATCCGGTTCGGGAGACCACGCCTGGGCTGAGACCGTGTATCCATCCAGCAAAGCTCCTTCGTGACCTATACGCATGCGTGTACGCATGTCATGCGCATCGGAGACGACACTGCGTGCGGCGCCGGAAAAATCCTCCATTCTGGTGACTGCGCGCCAGGGCGTCCAATTAGGAGCGGACGCCCTCCAACAATCTATTGTACCACCATGGCCTCGTGGCGGCTGTCGCCGGACCGCTGACCAGTGGCAGTCGCGGGTAGTATAACACAGGACAGGGGACGGCTTGCGCGGCGGCTCAGCGCCTGCGAAAGGGACTGCAAACAGATGGTCATCGACTTTCATACCCACGTCTTCCCGCCGCAGGTCATTGCCCGGCGCGTCGAGTACGCCGAGCGCGACGAGTGGTTCGCAGAGCTGTACGGGAACCCGAAGGCGAAGATGGCGACGGTGGACGACCTGCTCGCTTCGATGGACGCCGACGGCGTGGACGTCTCGGTCGCCTGCGCGTTTGGCTGGCGCGACCAGGGCCTGATTGAGGAGTGCGACAGCTACCTGCTGGAGGCGATCAAGGCGCATGATGGGCGGATCGTCGGATTGGCGGGAGCGCAGCCGCTTGCGCGCGCGCGGGCGGTCAGGGAGATCGAGCGCTGCGCGAAGGGCGGCATGCGTGGCGTCGGGGAGCTGATGCCGCATGGGCAGGGGTATCGCCTGAGCGACACCACGACGCTGGCTCCGCTAATGGAGGCGGCGCAGGCGCTGGGAATGTTTGTTCTCACACATTGCAGTGAGCCGGTCGGGCATCTCTACAAGGGCAAGGGCGACGTCGTCCCCGCCGATCTCGCCGTCTTCGCCAGCGCATTTCCCAACACGCGCATCGTCGCCTCGCACTGGGGCGGCGGCTTCCCCTTCTACGAGCTGATGCCGGAGGTGAGCGCAGTGGCAGGCAATGTTTGGTACGATTCCGCAGCCTCGCTCTTCCTTTACACGCCACAAGTTTTCGACGTGGCGGCGCGGGCGGCGGGCGCGCAGAAGCTGCTCTGGGCCAGCGACTACCCGCTCATCGCGCAGCGGCGCATGCTGGAATACGCGCGAACCTCCGAGCTGAGTGAGGCCGATCTGGCACTGGCGCTAGGAGGCAACGCGGCGCTGCTGTTGGGGATAGATGGATAGGCAGCACACGGGTGCGCGAGCAAGCGGCTCTGAGTGGATGCGCAATTATTCAACGGGCGTCATACTGATGCGCAGGTTGCTGCGTACGTTGTGCGCAGGGAATGGTAGAAGAGGATATCGCCATGGCGCATCTGCGCAGAACACTCATCGCGACCTTGGTCCAGTGGATCCCGCTGGCTGCGCTGACCGTCTTGCTCACCGGCATGATCTATTTGGCCACACAGCAGAGCTATCGCAGCGGCGCGAATGATCCGCAGATTCAGATGGCGAGCGACGCCGTCAATGCCCTGGAGCGTGGCGCGTCGCCAGAGGATCTCGTCACAGTCAACAAGATCGACATCTCGCAGAGTCTCGCGCCCTACCTCGCCATCTACGACGCCAACCACCAGATTGTGGCCAGCTCCGCGACGCTGCATGGCGGGCCGCTCGCTCTACCGTCCGGCGTCTTCGACAACGCACAGTCGAACGGAATGAACGTCCTTACATGGCAGCCAGAAGCGGATGTCCGCAGCGCCATCGTCGTCAAATCCTATCCCGGTGGTTTCGTACTGGCCGGGCGCTCACTGCAAAGCGTCGAGGAGCGCGAGACGAGCCTTGAGCGACTCTTGTTCATCGGCGGGCTGGCGACGCTGGCGCTGACCTTCGCCGCGATCTTCGTTACACGGCTTGCACTGGTCCGCCCGGCGCAGCAAGGGTAATTGCCGACCATTGAAATGAGACGCCATGCTCAAACCGCTTTCAGCCGCCGACTGCGCGATACGTCCGTTGACGGCCAGCGACAAGGCCGAGCAGTGCGCGCGGCTGATGGCAGCCTCTGAGCCGTGGCGCACGCTTGGCCGCGACTACGAGACCTCACTGCGCATCGTGACCGATCCGGTCAAAGAAGTCTATGTGCTCTACGTCGGCGCGGAGACTGACGCCGTTGCCGGGTTCCTCATCCTCAACATGACCGGCGCGTTTGTTGGCTATATCCAGACCATCTGCGTTGCGCCGGAGTGGCGTGGCCGCGGGCTGGGCGCGATCCTTATCCGTTTCGCCGAGGAGCGCATCTTCCGCGAGACGCCGAATGTCTTCATGTGCGTCTCGTCGTTCAACACCGACGCCCAGCGCCTGTACGAGCGGCTCGGCTACCAGCGTGTCGGCGAGTTGACCGACTACATCATGGCAGGCTATTCTGAGATCCTGCTGCGCAAGACCATCAGCCCGCTCACCGGCTTCCATCCCACCACAAGCGATGAGCCTGGGCGCTAAAGAAGGGATTTGCCGTGCGCGTTGCGATCCGCCTGCTCACTGGCGCGACGCTCGTGTTCTTCATCGTGGCCATTGCGGCGGCGCAACATGGAGAGAAGGCCAGGGCCACATTGCCTGCCCAATATTTCCCAGGTCTGTTTGAGGCCCTCGTAGTGGTCGCGCTCCTGGCGCTCACGATACTCCTGTTCAGCATTGCATCTATCCTCGGGCTTATTGTGGCGATTCGGGCGAAGGAACGACCCTGGGTGATCGCCATAGCCTTGAGCGCCGCAGCGGTCGCCTTGATCTACCTCGGATTGTTCACCCCGAATGGGTTTCTTTTGCCGGTCGTCAGGCTCCTGCCGTTGTCGTCTCTGGGTTTCTGGGGGTTCCTGCTGGTGTTCGCCCCGGCGCTCCTGGGGGAGCTATTCTTAATGGTATATAGTTTTCGCACCGTGCAAGATCCCGACCCTCCGCTCTACATGCGGCTGGGCAGTGGGAAGACTGACTGAGCGCTACGACTGCGCTATTGACTCTTTATTGACACTTTCTCCTAATTGACGCTTTCTCCTACGATGAGTAGCTGAGCCACCCGGAGCCGCCAGACAATTCGGCTCCCGCCCAGCGACAGTGAATGTCGAGGAAATAGCGTTTGGGACCGTCGGGTCGCTGAAAGACGAAGAGATACGCGCGCCACGGCTCGCCGTCTTTATCGGCGAAATCCCAGACGCTCCAGCGCACGCGGTCGCCCTCGCCGTGCGAACTCTCCCGCCAGCCGGCGCCTTCGAGTTGGGTTGTGTAATGTGTCGTGACCGCCGCGAGGTCGAGATCGGTCGTCAACTCGGCATTGGCGCGCCATTCGCCGCCACCTCCGCCGCCACCGAGAGTGCGTTGCCGAGCGCTGTCTGGCGCCAGCAGCGGAGGGAGTAACTCCATCTCTGCGGTCAGTTGGCGGCGCAGTGGGCCATATCCCTGACGGCTGGGATTCATCTCCAGCGCGAGTTGCGCCTCGATTCTGGCTACCGGACTCGGCAGGCCACTCAGGCGCAGTAACGGGCCGTGCGATGTGGCGAAAAACATCGCATGCGCCATCTGCTGAGGCATGGCGTGGACGAACCCGCTCTGTTCTTGTGGAGGTGGAAACTGTTCCTGCTCCGTCCAGCCAACCGCAGCCATGCGCTCGCGGTAAAAGGCCAGGAGTTCCTCTGCGGTCAGGTCGGTATCAAAGATCGTCGTCGAGTCTTGCCCGCGTATGACCGAGCCGATCAGCCGGGCGCCGGGCGGCAGTGATAGCTCGATGGGCGGATTTGGCGGCAATTGGCCGGGCAGCAGATCGGTGACCTGCATAGATTCCGCTCCGGGATAGCGCGGCGAGAGCAGCCGGATCGCCAGCTCGCGCAACGTCACTTTATCCTGATTCTGCTCGCTCATCATGACCTCGCCTTCTGCTCCAGTGAGCGGCATGTATACCAGCATACGCAGCGTACAACATGCGATCAGGCGGCTGACGGCGGCTGCGTCAGGTGATATGCTGCTGCCGACACTTGAACGGCGGTAACATATCATTCACATTCGGAGGCGCGGCGGATGCGGCGGGAGATCGCGGTGCTCGGCGCAGGCGTGCTAGGGCTAACCACGGCGCTGCGTCTGGCTCAACGCGGGCATGGCGTCACGGTCTACGAGCGCGAGAACGAGCCGGGCGGCCTGGCCTCCGGCTTCCTGATCGGTCAGGCGACGAATGGGCCGCTGGCGGGGCAGGAGGTCTGGCTCGACAAATTCTACCATCACCTCTTCGCCTCCGACCGCCACGCCATCTCGCTGATCGAAAGCTCTGGGCTGGCCGAGGCGCTGGACTGGCGGCGTCCGCTAACGGTGACGTTGCGCGGCGGGCAGGTCTATCAGCTCGACGATCCCGCTTCCGTCCTCAAATTCCCGCCGATCTCGATGACGAGCCGGCTGCGCATGGCCGCAGCATTGGCTGTGCTCAAGGCGCTGCCCTCGCCACTACCGCTGGAGGGGCGCACCGCCGCCACATGGCTGCGCGCGACGATGGGCGCGGAGGCGTACCAGGCCGTCTGGGAGCCGCTGCTCAAGGGGAAGTTCGGCGCACTGGCCGGGGAGATCGCGCTGCCGTGGTTCTGGGGGCGGGTGCATGATCGCACGGCGCGGCTCGGCTATGTGCGCGGCGGCTTCCAGCGTTTCTACAACCGGCTGGCCGAGCGCGTGGCCGAGCGCGGCGGGACGCTGAAGCTGGGAACGCAGGTCCAGCGCATTGAAACGGCAGGTGGTGGCTTCGGTGTTACGTTCGAACCAGCCGGAAGTCAAGATCAGAGCGAGACGGCACGCTACGACCTCGTCGTCTCGACGCTGCCGACGCGGCTGACCTGCCAGCTCACGCCGGAGTTGCCAGCAGACTACCGCGCGCGCTACGAGTGGGGACGTGCGTACGGCGCGCACTGCCTCATCCTCGCGCTCGACCGCCCGATGACCTCCTCGTACTGGATGAACGTCAACGATCCCGGCTTCCCCTTCATGGTTTTCGTCGAGCACACTAACTACATGCCAGTCGAGGACTACGGCGGACGCCATCTCGTCTACCTCGGCAACTACCGCGCAATGGACGACCCGCTCTTCCGCATGAGCAAGGACGAGATCCTGGCCGCGTTCCTGCCGCACCTGAGCAAG
>DATAOM010000544.1:0-11320 GCA_036265775.1 Ktedonobacterales bacterium
CCGGCGACGACCGCATGCAGCAGGTGCAGTTCATCAACGGCGCCCTCTGGGGAGCGTTGGATACAATAGTCACGCCGGAGGGTGATTCGTCGCCACACGCCGGCGTGGCCTGGTTTGAGGTCACTCCGCAGCTAAAGAACGGCAAGATCGGTGGCGCGAGCGTCCTGGCGCAAGGCTATGTCGCCGTGCGTCTTAATGACCTGCTGTATCCGGCGATCCAGGCCAACGGGCATGGTAGCGCGACGATCGTGGTGACGCTCACCGGGGAGACTACCGTTCCCAGCGCGGCCTACACCATGCTGCAGGCTGATCAGCGCCACTTCGGCGATATTCATGTCGCGGCGCCTGGGACCGGGACGTATGACCCGAATGCGACCCGTTGGGGCGATTATTCATGGGCGGCGCTCGATCCAGATCAGGGGTCGTTCTGGCTGGCCACGGAGTACATCCCGCCCACATCGAGCCAGACCGCGGACGGACGCCGCAACTGGGGCACGCGTGTCTTCCAGGTGTCGGCGGGCAATCGCTAGCTCGCAATTCGTAGATCATCAGCGCTGGCAGAAATGTCAGCGCTGATTTTCTTCTTGCGCAGGCGCCGTTCATGCGCCGGACGCCTGAGAATCTGGCAGACGCGCTTCGCCTGCGCAGCATCGTGCTCTATCGCGACAATACGCGAGAAAACGACTCACGCCTTGCGCATGTAGAGGCGCACGGTCAGCGGCGCGAAGACAACCACGATGATCGCCGCACCCAGCAGCGCCCACCACATATCGCCGCTGATGGCGTTTTTCTCGGCGAGGTCGCGCACGGCTGTGATGAGGTGCGTGACAGGGTTCAAATTCACGAGCGTCTGCAGCCAGTCGGGCATCGTCTTGACCGACACAAAGGCGTTCGAGAAGAACGTGAGCGGGAGGAGAATCAGGAGGGAAAGCCCCTGCACGCTCGACGCGGTCCGCGAGATCACGCCCAGCAGCGCGAAGACCCAGCTCAACGCCCAGGCGCAGACGATCATGAGCGCGCCCGCCGCGAGCACTCCAGTGATTCCACCTGCCGGCCTGTAGCCCAGGGCAAATCCCGTGGCGAAAGTGAGCGTCGTCGCGATGAGGTAGCGCACGGTGTCGGTCAGGAGCGCGCCAGCCAGCGGCGCGATACGCGCGATGGGCAGCGACTTGAAGCGGTCGAACACGCCCTTATCCATATCCTCACGCAACTGCGTTCCGGTGACGGACGTGGTAGTCAGGACAGTCTGCGCGAGGAGGCCGGGAACAAGGATGGGCAAATAGCTCTGCACATTGCCAGCGATCGCGCCGCCAAAGATCTGGCTGAACAGCAGCGTGAAGATGATCGGCTGGAATATCACGTCGAAGAGTTGCTCCGGCGTGCGGCGAATCTTCAGCAGTCCACGATAGGCCATGATTCCAGTATCGCGGATCGTCTGACCGAGGCCAACGCGGTTCCTGAGTTTCCGCTTGGCGCCAGGCGTGATCGCGGCCTGGCTGGTCGGGCTGGCCTGAGTGGCCTGAACAATCTGACTCATGTGAGGCTGCCCTCCAGTTCTCGTTGTGATTCCGATTCCTCGGCGCTGGCGGAACGCCCGGTGATGGTCAGGAAGACCTCGTCGAGCGTCGGCTTCTGCACCGATAACTCGGCCACGGCGATGCCCTCCTCACGCAAACGCACCAGCAGATCGGTGACGGTATCAGGGCTGGTCATCGGGGCGTTGATCTGTCGCGCCTCGGGAGAGACCGTCGCGCTCACCTGGAGGACCTGCTCCACGATTTCCCGCGCCCGCGTGAGCTGCGCCGGGTCGGCGATCGCGAGCTGGAGCGAGGAGTTGCCAACAGTCGCCTTCAACTCGTCGGCGGTCCCCTCCGCGACGACCACCCCGCGATCGATGACCGCGATCCGGTCGGCGAGCTGGTCCGCCTCGTCGAGGTACTGCGTGGTCAGCAGGATCGTCGAGCCAGAGGCCACCAGGCGCCGGATCGTCTCCCACATCTGCGCGCGGGTCCGGGGATCAAGCCCGGTGGTTGGCTCGTCGAGGAAGATGAGCGGCGGCTGCGAGATCAAGCTCGCCGCGAGGTCGAGACGGCGTCGCATGCCACCGGAGAACTGCTTGAGTGGCCGTTTGGCGGCGTCGGTCAGCCCGAACTCTTCGAGCAGCGCCGCCGATTTCGCCTTCGCCGCTTTGCGGCCAAGCCCGTTCAAGCGCGAGAAGAGGTAGAGGTTCTCGGTCGCGCTCAGTGTCTCGTCCACCGAGGCATACTGCCCCGTCACGCCGATCAACTGGCGGACGATATGCGCCTCGCGGACGATATCGTGTCCGAAGATACGCGCGGAGCCGCCGTCCGGCCGGATGAGAGTCGCCAGCATGCGGATGGCCGTGGTTTTGCCAGCGCCGTTCGGCCCGAGCAAGCCGTAGACGCTTCCAGTGCGGACGGACAGGTCAACGTGGTCCACGGCGCGATTGCCGCCGAAGATTTTGACGAGTCCATGGGCCTCGACGGCCCAATCAGATGTAGACATAAGCTGTCCATTTCGCAATCAAGACATCACGTTCGTTGTCGCACGCAGGAGGCCACACCTTGACGCTCTTCCATGGCAAAGCGACGCAACCGGCAAGGCGCTCCTACGGTCCTGACGATAAAGATATATCTTATTCTCAACGCCGTGTCAAGAGTAACGATATATCTTTACCATGTCGGCGCATACTGCGTCCACCTGGTAGCCAAAACCATGCTTAGTACGCAGGAGCAGCCCTCTTTGGGTATGTTGGGCGCTTCCAGCCGGGCGAACAGACGCGAATATGCTATACTCCCTGGCATGCCAGGCGCCGTCCAGTCGCCATCAGGAGTTCCAGTATTTTCCGTTGTTTTCCTGAGGGCAGTGAGACCATGGCCGTAAGGAACTCCACTTCTCCACCTATAGTGCGACTCGCCGACCGGCTGGAGCTCGCCCGTCGCGGGCGCTTCGTCGGACGCGCGGCGGAGCTTGAACTCTTTCATGCCGCGTTGAAGGCCGCAGAACCGCCCTATGCCGTGCTCTACATTCATGGCCCTGGCGGCATCGGCAAAACCACCTTGCTCCGTGAATACGCCCGCATCGCCGCCGCCTGTGGCAGGCCTGTCATCTCGCTCGATGGGCGTGAAATTGACCCGACACCGACGGGGTTTCTCCTTGCGTTGAGCCAGAGCCTTGGTCTTCAACACGTTGACTTCGACGCCGTCATCGCCAACTGGCCCTCCAGCGGGACGCTGCTCATTGACCGCTATGAGCTCCTGACCGCGCTCGATAGCTGGCTCCGCGAGATCTTCCTGCCGGAGCTGCCCGCCCAGAGCCTGGTCGTCATGGCCAGCCGTCCGCCGCCCACCTCACCTTGGCGCACCGATATTGACTGGGCTGATCTCACACGCATTGTGCCGCTGCGTGATCTGCTCCCCGACGAGAGCCAGAAATACCTCACCGCACGTGGCATCCCTGGCGACCAGCACGCCGCGATTCTGGCATTCACTCATGGACACCCGCTCGCGCTCACCCTCGTCGCAGACGTCCTGAACCGGGATGGCGCGCCACAGATCCTCAGCGCGGGCGTTCATAGCGTACATACGCCACTATTTGAGCCGGAGCCAGATGTCGTGCGGGCGCTGCTGGAGCGGCTAGTGCAGGACGTGCCAAGCCCTGCGCACCGGCTGGCGCTGGATATCTGCGTTCGCATGTGGGCGACGACCGAGACGCTGCTCGCCGACATGCTGGCCGGGCAGCAGGATGCCGACGCGCACGCCATCTTTGAGTGGCTAAGCCAGTTCTCGTTCATCGAGCAGGGACCGTTTGGCATCTTTCCCCATGATCTTGCACGCGAAGCGCTCGACGCCGACTGGCGCTGGCGCAATCCCGAGGGGTTTCGCCAGCTCACCTATCAACTCTTCGAGAATCTCTACGCCAAATTCCAACAGGCGCGAGGCATGGAGCAGCAACGCATCTGGTTCTATCTGCTCTACCTCTGCCGCCACAGCCCGGCCTACCGTCCCTACTATGAGTGGTCGGCGCTGGGCAGCGCCTATGCCGAAGTGGCCTCGGTTCAGGATCACCCCGCCATCCTGGCGATGGTCGCGCGGCATCAGGGGGAAGCCGCGGCGCAGATTGCGGCGTACTGGCTCCAGCGCCAGCCCCAGGCGTTCCGCGTCTACCGCTCGGTCGGCGGCGAGGTTCTCGGCTTCCTGGCCCATCTGCGGTTCCGCCAGCCCTGCGCCGAAGATATCGCGGCGGACCCTGCGATACAGGTGGCAGTAGACTTCATCACGCGCCACGGCCCACTGCGGCAGGAGGAAGAAATCCTCTACGGACGCTACTGGATGAGCCGTGATGGTGATGACGAATACACGCCGCCAATCTTGAATCTCACGGCGATCAACGCCTCCATTGACTACACGACCACTCCAAAGCTGGCGTGGAGCTTTATCGCCATGGCCACGCCAGAACTCATCGAGCCGCATTTGAACGCGGCGCACCTCTGGCGCTCGCCGGAGGCCGACTTTGTGGTGGACGGGCGCCGCTATGGCGTCTTTGCGCACGACTGGCGCGTGGAGCCTGTTGCTTCGTGGCTCTACGTCAAAGCGAGCCTGGCCGCCGACCCAAACCTGACGGCGCTGACGCCAGACGTCACGCGGACGCCGATGCTGCTGGTGCTTTCCCGGCCCGATTTCGCCGACGCCGTGCGCCAGGCGCTGCGCGACTACACACACCCAGCCGATCTGGGCGCGAATCCCCTGATGTGTTCACGGCTGGTGGCCGATGCCGTCGAGGGCGACGCGACGACAGCGACGACAGCGACGACAGCGACGCTGCAGGCGCTGCTGCGTGAGGCAGTCGCCAGCCTGGCGACCAATCCGAAGGACCTCAAGTTGCATCGCGCCCTCTGGCACACCTATATCGAGCCAGCGCCCACCCAGGAACGCGCCGCAGAGCTGCTCGGCCTCCCCTTCAACACCTACCGCTATCACCTGACCAGCGGACTCAACCGCGTCACCAACTGGCTCTGGCAGCGCGAAATCAACAGCCAGTGACCTGGCATCTCCTCGCTCCATGACCCCTTGACGATAATTCGGCAATGATTCGGCGCCGTTTTGGCTGTATATCTGGCTGTGCCTCACCGTACGCTGTGCTCCATCTCGTTGGGACGACCGGGAAAATCCTGGAAACGTCCCGCAGATTGGACACATCCGTAGGGAGGCCGCATGACACAGCGCGCGCCAAAGATTGGCGTCGTCGGCGCCGGAATCGCGGGTCTGCATCTTGGCCTGCTTCTGCAACAGGCTGGCATCGAGGCCACGATCTTCACTGAGCATACCCCTGAGCAGGTAAGAGCCAGCCGCCTGCAAAATGTCGTCGTCCGCTCGGCGCCCACTCGTGAGCGCGAGCGCCAGCTTGGCGTCGCCCATTGGGACGCCAACGGGGTGGATCTGACACACTATGCCTTCCACCTCGCCGGCGAACATCCGCTGGCCTTCACCGGCGTCTTCGACCAGCCCGCCATGAGCGTTGACATGCGCATCTATTGCGCGCGTCTGCTCGAAGACTTCGCGCAACGTGGCGGCGACGTGCGCTATGGCATGCTCCAGGCGGACGATCTGGCGCGCCTGAGTGAAGAGTACGACCTGGTGGCGGTCGCGACCGGTCGTGGCGGGCTTAACGCGCTCTTCCCGCGTATCGCCGAGCGTTCGCCCTTCAGCGCGCCACAACGGCTCTGCGTCGGCGGCCTATTTCGCGGCGTCGCACTTGAGCAGCGCCCAGCGCTCGGCGTGACGATTGTTCGTGGTCATGGAGAGATCCTCTCCTTCCCAGTTTTCTCGTTCGAGCCAGGGCTGACGGGCATCGCGTTCGAAAGCATCGCAGGTAGCGCGTTCGAGACCGTGGCGCGCATGCGCTACGCGGACGATCCCCAGTGCTTCGAGGCGACGGTGATTGATCTGCTGGGGACGTACGCTCCGGCGATCCACGCGCGCATTGATCCCGACATGTTCGCACTCAGCCGCCCGCTGGATCTCTGCCATGCGGCGATCACGCCGACAGTGCGCCAAGGCTACATCCGGCTGGACAACGGCAGATACGTGGTGGCGCTCGGCGACGCGCATGTGGTCAACGACCCGATCATCGGCCAGGGCGCGAACACCGCCGTCCATGCCGCCTGGACACTTGGCGCGGCGATCCGCGAGACCAGCATATACGACGAGGCGTTCTGCCACGAGGTTGAGCGGCGCGTCTGGGCCTTCACCGGGCCGGTGACTGCGGGCACGAACGCGCGATTAGGGCCGCCCCAACCGCATCTGCTCCAGGTGTTGCAGGCGGCAGCGCGAGATCAGGTAGTGGCGAATGGCTACGCCTGGAGTTTCAACCACCCAGATCGTTTCTGGAGCGCGATGGCCAGTCCGGAGGGCGCCGCCGCGTTCCTGGCCAATCTCACCCGCGATGGGCATGTCGCATCTGGCGTCTGAGACCTTCAGCGCCAAACGGTATCTGAAGAGTAGGAAAGAGTAGGAGACAATCATGAGCGTTCTGACAAGAGTACGAATAGCCGAAGAGCGCGTCTTGCCCACGCAACCCCTGGATCAAGCGCCTGCGACCGCGCGTCTAGTATCCTTCTGGCCGCTGCCGCCAACGCAACTCCCAGGCGCGCATCTCACCTGGGCCGAATGGGTTGACTTGCAGGCTAGCCAGCTCGCGCGCGAGCCGCACGGCGAATACTCGTCAAACCTGGAAGTGAGCGCGACGCGCTAACGAAGGACTCCTCCGCCAATCGCATGACAGCAAAAGCGCACCAAACAGCGGCGACCGTCTCGGCGAGACGGTCGCCGCTGAATTGAACACTTGTCAACCGAGATGCGCTGGCCTCTACGCTGGTGGCGCACGCCAGCGCGTTCAGTTGTCTATTAGGCGCCGATGGTATACCAGGGATTCGCGCCGCCCGCTACGCCGACGCTGCCCGTATGGACGCCGAAATCAAAGTGCTCGACGTTGCCAGTCGTCGGGGGATAGACTTCGGCGATCTCCTTGGTGCTCGCCCAGAACGTCGTGTTATCCCACTTCCACACGGGATAGCTATAGCCGTCGGGCGTATAGAACTTCATGGCAGGATCAGCGCAGGCGCCACCAGATGTGACACTCGCCGTGAAGACTGAAGGTGGCGGGAGCGCTCGCGCCACCGCTACGAAATGTCCGTTTGGCGAGAGTTGCATGCGCACGAACGATTTCGCCGTGCCGCAGGCGGCGATTTGCGTCGCGCTGCTGCCATCCGCGTTGGCGTAGTAGAACTTCGAGCTGGCGACACCTTCCTGGTCGCCACCAGACGCGACCGGGGTTGCCTTCTGATAGACCAGATGCGCGCCGTCGGCGGAGACGTCGAATCCTGGCGATCCAGCGTCATTGCGAGAGCAGACGCATGGATTCCCAGAGCCAAGGCTAATTGAGCCACCGAGCACCGCATGCGTCGTCATGTCGAAGCGGCGCAGCGTATAGGAGGTTGTGGTCGAGCCACTGGAGCCGCTGGCTACCTCAAAGAACAAGGTGTTGCCGCGCAGAACGGCGTCCTCGGCGAAGGTATACGACGAGCCGCCGCTGCTGGCGATGGTCCCCAACGTCGCGCAGGCGCCGCCGAGCGGCTGCGTATAGACGTGCTGGCCATCAATCCACCAGATCGTCGAGTTGTTCACCCAGCCCACATTGCGCAGCGAGAGCCGGATGTTGTGGAAGCACGCGCCGCCCGCCGCGGTCGCTGCGCCGCTGGAGGCGACTACGGTGTAGAGGTCGCCCTGCTCCGGGCCATCGCCACAGGCGCCGCTCCCCCAGCCACCGACGATGTGACTCATGTCCGGCGAGAAGACCGGCGGACTCCAGTGCTGATCGCGCACACAGTCACCACTCGGCGCCGGCATGTGCGTGACCTGATGCGCGCTGCCGCCATTGACACTGGCCCAGATCTGGCCGACGCCAGCGCCATCCATCTGAAACCAGGCCAGCGCATGCGGTGGAGGTATGGGCGTCGCGGTAGGTGCGCCTCCGCCGCCTCCCCCTCCACCACCAGTGGTAGACCCGCCACCGCCGCCAGTGGTGGACCCTCCACCACCTGTCGTCGAGCCGCCAGAACCGCCGAGGCTACAACCCGCCAGCAGCAGCGCGCAGACAGACGCCGCGCTCAACGTCAGCCACCATGTCCGCAAGTGTGATCGCGTTGGGAATCGCAGAGATGACCGCATACAGCCCTCCATCAATGCCAGAAAAGAGATGATGAGACGCGCTGGCCACTATCAGCCAGGCAATGACTTGAATCGAGTATACGCAGGTACACAAGCGATTTCTATGAGCCGCGTCACATTTCTGGAGGCCCTACCCGTAGGCAGGTGAAAGGGCGTCGAGGGCTTGCGGAGGCCGTATGATGAGAAATAGGAGAGAGCCTTCGGCGAGAGAGCGAGAGATGGCGCGACAACTACCGTGCTATCACGCCACCCCACGTTCAGTCGCCAAAGTCGGCCGAAAGTCGAGCAAAATTGCGCCTGAGCCAGGTCTGCTAGCGCTCGTCAGGGCGCCACTGGATCTCACACGCCGCCTCGGCGTTCGCGCTGAACACGCGCCAGCAAGCGCGCCCAGGCGCGTCTGGTTGCCTCGGAGGTCGGCGCCACGAAGGAATACGGCTCGTCATGGTCGCCTCCTGGCCCGCGCTCCAGTTGCCAACGCCGGTCAACGGTATCATCGCGCTGGCGGGGAGACGCCGCAGGCGCGCCCATCGGGGGAGGCTGCGCGCTCGCCCGCGACCATACCACCTCATCTCCCACCTCGCGGAGGCGCCGCGTCAGTTGGGCAAGTTCTGCTAAATTCTCCGCCGCGACCAATATCGCGCCAGCGTTATATCGTCTGAGTGTCTGCAGATGCCGTCGCGCGCTGCTCATATCGCTTGTCGGCGGTGTGACGCAACTCCACTCCGCCACACTACTCTTTCTCGTCAGCACTTGATACAGCATATCGAGCGGCCTACTTTCCAATCTCCGGCGCATCACGCCGCTATGAGGATTTCTGTATGTTGTCCCTCTGAGCTCATCCCCTGAGCCAGGACACATCGCATACCGCAATGTGGCGCGCCTCGTTTAGCGCGCATTGGAGGCGCCGTTGAGCGGTGTAGCAATGTAATGAGCAATACTCATTGCGTTACACAGATGCGTATGACCTTCCAGACGGTAGGTCCAACGTTGTCTCACTGTGTGAGCGCAAGCGCTTTGTCCGGGCCGCCGGAGCGCTCAACGCAATTATCGAGCCCAATCGCCGAGCGGGCGCCTTGTCAAATTGCGTATGATGGGCGCTGGAAGCAGCGATCGTTACAGGTATCGCTGCAGAGCATTGTCAAGAGACGTTTCTTCTCTCAATGCCGGATCAACCATCTATTCAGGAGGAGTCATATGCGGCGGATCATGCGGTGGGCTATCGGAATCAGTCTCGTCGCAGGCGTCATCAGTCTCGCGGGTTGCGGGCTGGGCGCGATCACCGGCGGCGGGATCACAGGGTCGGGAAACCTCAAGACCGAGGTACGGCAGGTCAGTAACTTTACCCAGGTAGACTTCTCGCAGGTGGGAACGCTCACCATCGAGCAGACCGGCATCGAGGGGCTGAGCATCACCGCCGACGACAATATCCTGCCCATCCTGACGAGCGACGTGTCGAACGGCATCCTGCATCTGGGCGCGAAGGACAACCAGAACTACACCACGGAAAAGCCAATCACCTACCTGCTCTCGGTCAAGACGCTGACGGGGCTCACCCTTTCTGGCGCAGGCGCGACGCAGGCGAGCAACCTCGACACCCAGACGATGACAGTGACGATGTCTGGCGCTGGCTCGGCCACGCTCCATGGCAAGGCGAACGACCTGCAGATGACGCTCTCTGGCGCTGGTAATTACGATGGCAGCGATTTCGCCACCAAGACGGCGAAGGTCAACGTCAGCGGCGTCGGCAACGCGATCGTCAATGCCAGCGACACCCTTGACGCCACTGTGAGCGGCGTCGGCAATATCGAATATGTCGGCAATCCCAAGGTGACCTCACATGTCAGCGGCGTGGGTACGGTCAAGAAACACTAACCCCTTTGGCCTCCACCTGAAGCGAGGGTAGCTATGCAGGCGATACGCGTGAGCGCGACCGGCGGACCAGACGCGCTCCAGCTTGAAGACATCCCAATTCCCGAACCGGGGCCGGGTCAGATCCGCATCAAGGTCGAGGCGGCAGGCGTCAACTTCGTCGAGATCTATCAGCGCAAGGGCCAGTACACATTGCCCTTGCCCTTCACGCCGGGCGGCGAGGCGGCAGGGAGGGTGGACGCTGTCGCGTCGGACGTGAGTAGTATTGAGGTTGGCGCGCGCGTCGCGGCGATGGATGCACGCGGCGCCTACGCGCAGTACACGCTCATCCAGGCCGATCAAGCAGTGCCGCTGCCAGAGGGGGTCAATGCTGAAGTCGCAGCGGCGGTGATGACGCAAGGTATCACAGCGCACTTCCTCGCGCACAGCGTCTTCAAGTTAGAGGCGGGGCAGACGGCGCTTATCCATGCGGCGGCGGGAGGCGTCGGGCAACTGCTCGTACAGATTGCGAAGAAGCGTGGCGCGCGTGTGATTGGAACGGTGGGCAGCGTGGAGAAAGCGCAGATCGCCCGCGACCTGGGAGCCGACGAGGTCATCCTCTACAACGAGACGGATTTCGAGGCCGAGACGAAGCGGCTCACAAACGGCGTCGGTGTGGATGTCGTGTATGATTCGGTGGGCCGGACGACCTTCGAGAAAGGGCTGAACGTCCTCAAGCCGCGCGGTCTGATGGCGCTCTTTGGCCAGTCCAGCGGTCCTGTCGCGCCGCTCGACCCGCAAATCCTCAACGCGAAAGGCTCGCTCTACCTGACGCGCCCGACCTATAAGCACTACATCGCCACGCGCGAGGAGTTGCTCTGGCGCGCGCAGGACATCTTCGGCTGGATCGCCGCTGGCGAGTTGCGTGTCCGCATAGATAAGACCTTCCCGCTCGCCCAGGCGCCGTCGGCACACCAGTATCTCGAAGATCGCAAGACGCAGGGCAAGGTATTGCTTCTGCCCTGGTGAGCCTCTATCAGGTATTCGCCTGATATCGACCCCACTCGGTCCCTAGTGAAGATCAGGCGCTCGGCGCTCCATACCTCCGGCGAACACCCGATGGCGCTTCCTCCTGGGCAAGTTATCGTCCAGAAGGACCACAAGCGCCTGCTCGCCATGACATTGTAACCCTCTTTCGTTGTATCTGTCGCTCCCGGAGATTG
>DATAOM010000545.1:0-6965 GCA_036265775.1 Ktedonobacterales bacterium
TCAGTGATCCACGTGTGATTCGGGCGCGGACGTTCTCGAAGGCGCATGGCATGGCCGGCGCGCGCATCGGCTATGCGCTGGCGACTGAGGAGATCATCGCCGCGTTCGACAAGATCAGGTTGCACTTCGGCGTGAATCGCGTTGCCCAGGCTGGCGCGCTAGCCTCATTGCAAGATACAGCGCATCTGGAATCAGTGGTAGCGTCAGTCGCGGAAGGGCGTGACGAATACGCCGCGCTGGCGCGGGAGTTGGGCTTCACGCCGCTGCCCTCGGCGACGAACTTCGTGACGATGGACGTTGGTGGCGTCGAGCGGGCGCGTGCATTGGTCGCGGCGCTGGCCGAGCGCGGCGTCTTCATTCGCATGCCTGGCGCGCCGCCGCTAGATCGCTGCGTCCGCGTGACGGTGGGAACGCCAAAGGAGCGCGCCGAGTTCGCCGAGATCCTGCGCGCCGTCTGGCCACAGGTCGCCGAGGCGCTTCCGACGACGGCCTAATCCTCATCCTCCGCCAGCCGCTATAGCTCTTTGGAATAGCTGTACCCTCGTCGCGCTCGCGCTCGTTATGAGTGACGACCACGATGTGATGGCGCTGCCAGAGAGGCGGAGTGTTATCGCGCGCAGAAGGACCGATGGATATTACCAATCTCATCAACCAGATACTCGAACAATTAGGGCTGGGGTCGCTCGACAAGCCGGAGAACGTCACTCAGGTCGCGCTGCGCCTGCTGACGATTCTGGCGATCCTCCTCGCCGCCTATATCGTCGCGCGCATCCTGCGCAACCTCATGCGGCGCGCTCTCACCCGCGCCAACGCCGACCCGCGTATCATTCGTTCGCTGACGGCTGCCGTCTTCTACGGTGTCCTCGCGCTTGGGCTGGTCATCGCGCTGGGCGGTGTCACGCTGGCGCTGCTGCTCTTCGTCGTCATCGCCGGATTGGCCGCCAACGACATCCTCAAAAACCTCGCGTCGGGCCTGCAGATCCTCTCGACGCATCCGTTCGCTGTCGGCGATTGGGTCCTCGTCAACACCTTCGAGGGCACGGTCGTCAACGTGGGCTGGCGCGGCACTGTGCTCGACACTTTCGACGGCAGGCGCGTGATCCTGCCCAACTCGCAGATCGTGACCTCGGCGGTGATCAACATCTCGGCGCACAACGCCCAGCGCCTTGAGGCGCCGTTCACCGTCGTGAGCGACGCCGACTTCGCGACTATCGAGCGAGTCGCGCGTGAGGCTGCTCTCGGCGTGGAAGGGGTGCTCAGCGAGCCAGCGCCACAGGTCCTCCTTACCACGCTCAGCGGCGCGACGATGAACGTGGTCACGCGCTTCTGGCTGACGGCGGAGCCACAGCGCCAGCGCGCGATCCTCTCCGAGGTCATGGTCGCCATTCGCGACGGCCTGCGTGGCGAAGACATCGCGCTCGCGCCTCCTCCCGCGCCGCCACCCGCCCCTCCAGCCCCTCCAGCTACTCCGCCAGCGCAACCGACGAGCGCCTAGCGCTCACGCGCCTGCTGAGTCGAACTCGCGGACGCGGGAAGCGACGCGTTCGATCTGCTCGTCAGTCAGTTCGGCGTACATCGGCAGCGAGAGCACGGTGGCGCTGAGGCGCTCGGCGATGGGGAACGCGCCAGGCGCGTGGCCAAGTTCGGCATAGGCTTTCTGCAGGTGGATAGGCCGGGGATAGTGAATGCCCGTCTGCACGCCGCGCTCGCCCAGGAACGCGCGCAATCGGTCGCGCTCTGGATGCTGGACGACGTAGAGGTGGAAGACCTCCTCGACCCCATCGCCGCCCGGCGTCGGGAGAACCAGCGACGTACCCGCGAGCGCCGCGCTGAGCTTCGCCGCATTGGCGCGTCGTTGCGCGTTCCATCCGTCCAGATAACGCAGCTTGACGTTGAGGATCGCCGCCTGCAACTCGTCCATGCGCGCATTGCGTCCCACCACATCATGCTCGTAGCGCACTTTGGAGCCGTGATCGCGCACCATGCGCACGCGCTCGGCCAGCGCCGGATCGTTCGTCGTCACCGCGCCGCCTTCGCCGTACGCGCCGAGGTTCTTGGAGAAGTAGAAGCTGAAGCAGGCCAGTTCGCCGAGCGAGCCAGCGCGCCGCCCCCGGTAGCGCGCGCCATGCGCCTGGCAGGCGTCCTCGATGATCGGAACGGAGCCTGCGACCTTACGCAGCCCAGCCATGTCCGCCGGACGCCCGTAGAGATGCACGGGAATGATGGCCTTCGTGCGCGGCGTGATGCGCTTCGCCACATCCGCCGGGTCCAGCGTGGCCGTGCGCTCATCCACATCGGCGAAGGTGGGGGTCGCTCCGGTCGCGCTGATCGCCTCCGCCGTCGCAATGAACGAGTTGGGCTGGGTCATGACCTCGTCGCCCGGCCCCACGCCTAGCGCGCGCAGCGCCAGCTCCAGCGCGTCGGTGCCGTTGCTCATGCTGATGCAGTCGGTCGCCTCGCAATAGGCCGCGAAATCCGTCTCGAAGGCGCGCTGGCGCGGCCCCAGGAAGAGCTGCATGCCCTCCAGGACATCCGCCAGTTCCGCCAGCACTTCCTCACGAATTGTTGCGTACTGCGCCTTCAGATCGACAAATGGAATCTCCGCGCTGATAGTGGTCGCCATAGTTCCTCGCTCATTCTTGGCTGATGTTTGTGTTTATGGGCCGCGCATACCCCTCAAAGTATATCCGATGAGAACCAGCCTGCGAGTGGTGCAAGGCGCCACGTGACGAAATCACCACGCGGCGGCGCCAAAATATACCAGCCGTTCCGTCGCATATCGTGACCAACGGCGCCATCTTGTACGACTCTGAAGCATCATCTACACTAAAGCGGCGCACAAGCGCCAGCCATCCGCGACCAAACATCGCAGTTGAGGAGTATCAGGTATCATGAGCGACACGACGGCGAAGCGCCCCCATCATTCGACGAAAACCTCCACGCAGACAACGCCCACGCCACGACCTAGCGCGCCCGATGCTAGAACCGCGCGCCTGCGTTTCGCCGTCGTCGGCTATGGCTACTGGGGGCCACAGCTCGTGCGCAACCTCGACCGTATCCCCAACGCCGACGTCGCGCGGATCGTGGATCTTTCGGCTGGACGAAGGCAGACGGCGCGGCTGGAGTTTCCCAACGCGCAGGTGGTCGGGCGGTTCGAAGAAGCGCTGGAAAGCGACGTAGACGCGGTGGTGATCGCGACGCCGGTTCGCACTCACTACAAGCTGGCGAAGCAGGCGCTGGAGCAGGGCAAGCATGTGCTCGTCGAGAAGCCGCTCACCGCCAGCAGCGCCGAGGCCGAGGAACTGATCACGCTCGCAGATTCGGTTGGCTGTGTCCTGATGGTTGGGCACACCTTCATGTACAATCCCGCCGTCGAGATGTTGCGCCGTCTGGTGCAGGAACAGACCGTCGGCAATGTGCTCTACATCGACTCCTCGCGCACAAATCTGGGCATCTTCCAGCCAGACATCAACGTCATGTGGGACCTCGCGCCGCACGACATCTCGATCCTCTGCTACATCCTCGATCAGGCGCCGATCAGCGTCAGCGCGAACGGCGGGGCCTACGTCCAGCCGGGGCTGCATGACGTGGTCTACATGACGCTCAAATTCCCGAATGGCGCGCTGGCGCAGGTGCATGTGAGCTGGCTGAACCCGGCGAAGATCAGGCGCTTCACCGTCGTCGGCGACAAACAGATGGTCATCTACGACGACGTGGAGGCGACCGAGAAGATTCGCATCTTCGACCGTGGCGTGGATCGGCCGCCGATGACTTCGACCTTTGGCGAATTCCAGCTCTCTTATCGCTATGGCAATATCGTCAGCCCCTACATCGCCTGGAGCGAGCCGCTGGGTACCGAGTGCCGCCACTTCATACAGGCGATCCTCGAAGGCACGCCGCCGCGCAGCGACGCGCGCAATGGGCTGCTGGTCGTGCGCGTGCTTGAGGCCGCCGAGGCCTCGCTCGCCAACAATGGCGCAGCGGTAGAGATCAACTACGAGCCACAGTCATAGAGGATTGGGGTGAGCGTATGCCGGCAGTGCGTGAGTTGACGCCAGAGGAGACACCGCTGGCCTGGAATGCCCTGCGTGAGCTACGGCCTCACGTAACCTCTCCTGAGGAACTTGAGTCGCTAGTGAACGGCGCGCAACGGGCGGAAGGGTATCGTCTGATCGCCTCGTTCCCGGACGGCGACCGGGAGCCAGCGGCGGTCGCGGGATTTCGCGTGCGCCACACGCTCTATGCGGGGTACATGCTCTACGTGGATGATCTCGTCACCCGCGAGGCGCGCCGTGGCGAGGGACACGCGGACGCGCTCATGCGCTGGCTATTAGAAGAAGCTGCGCGGCTCGGCTGCGACCAGTTGCATCTTGACTCCGGCGTGCAGCGCGAGCGGGAGACCGCCCACCGCTTCTATTTCAACCACCGGCTGCGCATCAGCGCTTACCACTTCTCACGTGAACTGGACAGCGAGAAATAGCCGTCAACTTATCTGCAAAGCGCGACGACGCGTGGTATGCAGCAGACGGCGGCGAACGCGGCCTTTGACCAGACGCCAGCCAATGAAGGCCAGGATGAGCGCGCCAACCAGCACGAATCCCCAGCGCTCGACCACGCTCTGCAGCATCTCGAACTCGGCGCCGAGGAAGTAGCCCAGCAGGCAGTAGCCGCCGGACCAGAAGAGCGCTGCGATCAATTCAAAGCCGAGAAAACGGCGGTAAGGCATGCGCGTCATGCCCGCGCTTATGGCGACGAACGAGCGTATGTGGCCGATGGCGTGGGAGATGAAGATCGTTCTGCCGCCATACTTGCGCAGCATGCGCTGTCCCAGCCGCAATCTGCCCGCCAGACGGAATCTTCGCCCTACACGGCTGGCGCTCCACGCTGGAGCATAGCGGCCAAGCAAGTAGCGCCCGATCAGGTAATCTACGTGGTAGCCAAGCACGGTGCCGATCCAGGCGAAGAAAATCACCCAGCTGATGTTTAGGGTTCCCGCGCGCGCATAGAACGCGCCAAGCAGGGCGAGCGTGCCGCCGGGTAAGATCAACCCGACGAGCGCGGTGTTCTCGCCAAGCGAGCCTAGAAAGACGATCAGGTAGCCGTACTGGCTGTAGAGGCCGCCGAGCCACTCGATAAGCGCATGTATCATCGCGGGCCATCCTTATGCCGCTGTCGCAGAGCGGGCGCGCAGACGCAAGAAGATGTCGGCTACGACGACGATACCAATGGCGACGACGCTGACGATAACTTCTAGGAACGGCAGATTGAGTTGCTGCAGGTAACCCATCACCTTATCGTCCGACAGGATCATGTGCGCCGCCGTCCAGCCGAGCACCAGCGCGGCGACATCCATCAGCCAGGGCAGACGCTGAATCAGCTCGGCGACGAGCGCGCTACCGACGAGCAGAATCAGGACGCTCAGCAGCAGGCCGATGATGAGCAGCGGAATCTCTTCGCGCGCCAACGCGGCGACGGCAAGGATGTTGTCCAGGCTCATGGTGACGTCGGCGATGAGGATGGTGAAGAGCGCGCTCCAGAAGCCGACCTGCTTCCTGGTCGAGCCATCCTGGCCCTCTTCGTGCGCCGAGCCGTGCTGTCCAACTAGCAGACGTACCGCGATGAAGAGCAGCAGCACAGCGCCAATGGTCTGGAGCAAGGGAATGTTGAGCAGCAGCGCGGCGGCGATGGTGAAGATGATGCGCAGGACGATGGCGGCGGCGCCACCAGTAAGGATGGCGAGTCTGCGCTGTTGTCGGGGCAACCCAGATGCGGCGGCCCCAATAACCAACGCGTTGTCGCCGCTCAGCGTCAGGTCTACCAGGATAATCCCACCCAGCATGGCCAGGTACTGAAGCATGTTCAACCCTTTCGGAGCGCCACGCCATTCTGACGCCGCGCCCGTTATTCTCGCGTGATTCTCAAGCCAACAGGATTCGCCGCCTGCCGTACACCCCCGACGGCTTGTCGCGCATTGTCGCAGCAGCGCGCCTTGTTTGTCTACGCACGAATGGCCCAGCAGGTCAGCAAGCGGCAGGCGAAAAGCACAATATTAAAGCATGATACTCAGGAGGCTTCGGCGACGTAGTCATAATGAGGTATTGCGCTGGTTGACGGAGCGCGGGAGGCCATATACAATACTTACGAAAGTGAAGCGTGTCCCCTAGCGCGCAACGCTTGAGTGCGGTAGAATGCAGATATCGTATCCAGTTCGATACGCAGCCCCCTCGAAGGAGCAGTTTCGATGATCGATGAGACAGAGACTCAGGTTCAGGCGCCGACCGACACGCCGATGGTGACGGTGACGGCTACCGCCGCCGAGAAGGTGCGCGAGTTGCTCGATCAGGAAGGCAACGAGACCCTCGGCCTGCGCGTGTTCGTCGCGGGCGGCGGCTGCTCTGGCCTGCAATACGGTATGACACTCGACGAGTCCCAAGACGGCGACGAGATTCTCGAGACCCAGGGCATCCGTGTCCTGGTCGATGAGATGAGCGCGCAGTACCTGATGGGCAGCGAGATCGACTATGTGGACAGCCTGATGGGCGCTGGCTTCACCGTCAGCAACCCGCTGGCCGTCTCCACCTGTGGCTGCGGCCACAGTTTCAAGACCGCTTCGGATAGTGGTGAGGCGCGCGGCTGCGGCTGCGGCCACTAGCCGGGCGTCAGCAAGGCGTCGAGGGGGCGAGGCGACTCCCATGGCGGCGAATGGCAATGACGACGGCGGCGCTCCTCCCGTCAGCGCGAAAGACGACGAAGAGGAATACCGCGCTGGTTATCTACGCACGATGCGCGAGATGGAGTTCGTCCAGTCATCCTATGGCTGGCGACCATCTGAGCGCCAGCTTGTCCTCGCGCTGACGCGTACCGTGCGTATCTACACCGCCGCGAAACAGGGAAAGCCCGTCGGTGGACGGCATCCTGAATGGCTGCGCGGTTGCGCCGACGCCATCCGCGAGTTGCTGCGCCGC
>DATAOM010000546.1:0-4562 GCA_036265775.1 Ktedonobacterales bacterium
TAATGTGGATACTCAGTGCCGGGGCCAAACTTGTTGCGCCACCAGGCGTCGTGCAGGAAGTACCCGTTCCAGTCATACGCCACCGCGTAATTGATCGGCGTCGGCGCGTAGTAGTCGGGCGAGCCTTCGGGGAAGGGCGACTGGAAGATCGTCGGCGAGACCTTGGCCAGCGCGGTGTGATAGCCTGGAATTGAGGTGTGACCGGGCCGCCCCGTCGTCACCAGCATCCAGTTGACCAGCGAGCCGTTCTCATAGAAGCGCGCGGTCTGCTCGCGGAAGTTGACGATGACGACCTTGCCTTGCATGACATTGTAGTACTGCATCAGCGTCAGGTCGGCCTGGTGCGGCTGATTGTGGGGCGTTTTGTCGTCATAATTATCCGACATCGCGCGCAGGTTCGCCGTCAGCCCCAGCACACCGCCATCGGCGGCCTGGTACTGATCGATGGTCCTCGCGCGCAGGACCGCAGGCTCAACATTGCCGACACCATTGTCCTTGTCGGAGTACTCGTAGGCGATGGGGTAATTGGTCTTGTCGTAGCTGTTGTATTCCGTGCGCTTATTCACCGTAGCGACAAGCTCCTTGAGCGTCTTGAGGTCATAGAGCGTCTTGGCCTTTACCAGCGGGAAGGCGATGGCGTCGCTCTGCTTATTGACGTTATTGGCAAGGGTCAGATAATCGGCAAGTTGATGCGCCTTGGCAAGCGCCGCCGCGTCGTCGTCGTGCTGCTTCTGGAACATGTCGGCGTTCGTGGTGTCGCCATACTGGCGGAGCAGATCGATGCGCGCCTGGAACGCTTCCAGCAGACCCGACGCGATGTAGGGCTGGGCGGAGGCCTCCTCGGCGATCAACTGCGTGATCTGGCCGTCGATGGTACGGGTGAGCGCGTCGTAGCGGTCGGCGGACTGAGCGTTGCGAAACTGCTCGAGATCGCTGTCATACTGGCTTTGCGCCAGAGTCGTGTCGGCGCCGCTCTTGGCGAGCGCATCCAGTACGGTCTTGTAGGCCTGGAGCTTCTCATAGGCCGGCCACATCGCGTTGAGCGCGGCGGTGTTGGCGGTGGCGATGGCGTCGATACGCGCGTAGTCGCCGGGCGTCTTGGCCTGGTCGTAATCCTGGAGCGCCTGATCGAGCCGCGCCTGATACGGGTCGGCCTCGATGAAGCCGTCGGCGCGGCGCTTGGCAAGGATCTGAGTGAAGGCGTCCAGATCGGCCTGGGTCTGTTGCTTCAGCAGGTCGCCGCTGGACTGCTCGATGCCGATGAGCTGGTTATAGAGCAGAGTATAGTTGGCGGCGGCGTCCGAGTAGTTATAGAACAGCCCACCCTCACCTGACGCGACCTTCTGCTCCTGTGTGACGACGGGCTGGAGCAGCGAGTCGGGAATGCCAAGGTCTTTGCGCGCGTGGGTGAGTTCCTGATCGAGCTTCGCCTTGTTCTGTTGCGCCTGCTGCTGCGAGGCGTCGGCGCCACAGGCGCTCAAGACCATGCTCAGGAGCAGCGTCATCAGCAGCAGTGTCCACAGCCAGGGTCGCTTGCCTCCCGTCCGGCTCCTCGACTCGCTCCGCATTCCACCCCACAACGTCCGGCGCGGCTGCGCTCCCTGCTTCACCGACTGTTCTCCCTCACTGCGGCCCTGACAGCTAGGCGTAGAATTGACCTGACGAGTGACCCGCACAAAATAAGACGAACGTGCGGTGGCGCATGGACAAGGATACACCTTTCTGTTGCGCCCGACAACGAGCGTGCCATATTGGGGGAGATCAAGGAAGCCGCATGGGTGGTTCAGCCCCATCTGACCGGAGGAGACGAAGTATGCAGCCATCACAATCACCGGTGACTATCCGGCCCGTGCGTGTTGAGGATACCGAGGCGATCTGGCGCATCACACAGCAAGAAGGCGTGATCGAGACGATTCTTGCCCTGCCCAGCGACCGCATCGAGCAGCGGCGCGAGCGGTTGGCGTCGCTCGGCCCGGATGAGCACTGGTTCGTCGCGGAAGCTGACGGCGCGGTAATCGGCCTGGCAGGGTTAACCGTAGGAACGGGACGGCTGCGGCACAGTGGGCATGCCTTCCTTTTTGTGGCGCGCGAATACCACGGACGGGGCGTGGGGACGCGCTTGATGGAGACACTATTGGATGTGGCGGACCGCTGGCTCTTGCTGAGACGGGTGGAGTTGACGGTCGTCGCCGAGAACGAGCGCGCATGGCGGCTCTACGAGCGACTTGGCTTTGAGAAGGAGGGACTGCGCAAGTTGAGTGTAATCTCGCAAGGGGAGATCAAGGACGAATGGCTAATGGCGCGCTACCGCTGATTTTGCTATGCCTGCACAGACGCAATCTGCCACTTCGCGACATCCAGCAGGCCGCGATCGGTGATCTTGAGCTTCGGCACGACGCTGAGCGCGAGAAACGAGAGGAAGATGAACGCGCCTGGCTGACGCACACCCAGATCACGCACGCTGGCCTCAAGTCGCTCCTCGGCCTTCGCCACCTCTGTAGCAGGCAGCGGCGAGACCAGCCCGCCCAGTGGCAGCGCCAGCGACTCGACCACGCCGCCATCGCGCGTCACCACCAGCCCGCCCTGCATCCGCTCGACCTCGCGCACGGCCAGCGCCATGTCCTCGTCGTTCGTTCCGGCTACCACGATGTTGTGCGCGTCGTGTGCGACAGATGAGGCCATCGCGCCAGCGCGCAGCCCCAGCCCATGCAGCAGGCCGACGCCCACCTGCCCTCGTCCATAGCGCTCGACCACCGCCACTTTGAGGATGTCCTGCTCGGGATCAGCGACCAGATAGCCATCCTGCGCCGTCGCATCGAGCGTCAGGTCGTCGGTGACGATCTGGTTGGGAATCATGCCGATGACACGCGCCGCGCCGCTGACGCCGGGCAGTCGCAATCGCTCGGCGCCAAAGTTCGCCAGGCGGATCGTATCGCTGACCTTCATGGTGAGGTCAGATGGCAGGGCAGGCGCGGCGAAGAGCGGCTCGCCATTTTCGGCGACGAGGACACCGCCGACATAGACCTGGTTCGGACGGAACTCGGCGAGGTCAGCGACGACAACGAGGTCGGCGCGAAAGCCCGGCGCAATGGCGCCCCGATCCGCGAAGCCGAAATACTGCGCCGGATAGAGGCTCGCCATCTTGATCGCGCGCACAGGATCGAGTCCGCCCGCGATCGCCAGCCGTATGATATGGTCCAGCTCGCCCAGCCGCAGCAGGTCGTGGCAGGTCTTGTCGTCGGCTACGAAGCAGGCGCGTTCCGGGCGATACTCCAGTATCACCGGCAGCAGCGCCTCCAGATTGCGCATCGTGCCTTCACGCGGGAAGAGCCACATACCGAGGCGAATCTTCTCCAGCGCCTCATCCGCCGCAACCGTCTCGTGATCCGACTGCGCGCCCGCCGCGACGTACCCGCAGAGGTCCAGACCCATCAGCCCAGGCGCATGCCCGTCCACAGCCAGACCACGCGGCGTCGCGCCGCCGGGCTTGCCGAGCGCGATCATGTCGAGCATCGTCTCGTCCCCGGCGAGAACGGCGGGATAGTTCATCACCTCGCCAACCGACGCGATGCGCTCGTGCGTGGCGAGGTCGCACAGATCACTGGCGCGTAGTGTCGCGCCGTTGCTCTCAAACTGGCTCGCCGGGACGCAGGAAGGCAACGTGAAGAGCAGATGCGTGGGGACATGCTCAGCGGCGGCGAGCGTCCAGCGCAAGCCGTCCAGCCCGCGCACGTTGGCGATCTCGTGTGGATCACTGACGCAGGTGGTCGTGCCGTGTGGCGCCACCGCGCGCGCGAACTCGCTCGGGGTGAGCAACGCGCTCTCGATGTGCGTATGCGCCTCGATGAGACCCGGCGCGAGATACTGCCCCTTCAGGTCCACCTCGCGCGCGCCGCTATAGGAGCCTGGCGCGCCGACGCCCGCGACGCGATCCTGATAGATGGCGACATCGGCCTGCTGGATCTCGTTGGAGAAGACGTTGACCAGCCGCGCGTTGCGCATCACGAGATCCGCTGGCGCCTTGCCGCGCGCCACCTGAATCAGCGCCCGCCGCTCATCGCGCCATCGCTCGTCCATCTCTGCGGCTCCCTTCCAACGACGCCAAATCGACCAATCCATCGATCAGTCCGGCGAAATTGCAAGGGAGTATGAACGACGCACGGGAGCGTGTCAAGCATGACCGCCAGCGCATGTCGGGGTGATACAATATCCGACGGCGCGAAGGAGAGCGCCGTGCCAGAGAAAAGGAGTAGACCGATGGCAAGTGTGAGCGATCTGACGTACGACCTCTTGACCGTGTTGCAGAGCAAACTGGAGGCGTGCGCCGCCTACGACATGTACATGAAGGATGTTCAACAAGCTGGCGACAAGGAAGCCCAGAGCCTCCTCGTCTCACTCAAGAGGGACGACGAGAAGCATATCGAGGAGTTAGTCAGCGAGATCGAGCGGCGCGCGCGTGAGGGCAAGTTGCGCTAACTGGACGCCGCTCGCATGCGACATAACGAGTAGTAAAAGTTGGCCCGAATGTCCCTCTTGCGGGACTTGAAATTCGCTTGTGTGGC
>DATAOM010000547.1:0-8206 GCA_036265775.1 Ktedonobacterales bacterium
GACGCCATCGATGAGTTCCAGATCTATCTCTGGCGACGCGACGACATTCGCGATGAGGTCACCGTCAAGGTCGAGTTGAAGCCTGGGCGCGAAGGCGAGTGGGAGGAGATCGAGCAGAAGCTTGGCACAGACCTCGCCAAAGCGCACGAGGGATTGCGCTTCATCATCGAACGCGCGGAACCTGGCTCCTTGCCGCGCTTCGAGCTGAAGGCGCGGCGGCTGGTGGACGCGCGCCCCACTGCGCAGTACGGTAGCTGAGGCGAGCGCAGGAGAGAAGCGATGCCGACACTCGAAGACGCGATAGCGCTCGCCGTCGAGGCCCATCGCGGGCAAAGGGACAAGAACGGCCAGCCCTACATCCTGCATCCGCTGCGCGTTATGCTGCGGTTGGAGTCGGAGCGCGAGCGCATCGTGGGCGTCTTGCACGACGTGGTCGAGGACACGCCTACTACACTCGTTGATCTGCGCGCGCTCGGCTACCCAGCGGACGTGATCACCGCGATTGAGCACATGACACGGCGCGAGGATGAGACGTATGAGCAATTCACCGAGCGCGCGGCCAGCAACCCGATCGCGCGGCGCGTCAAGCTGGCCGATCTGGAAGACAACATGGATGTGCGCCGCCTGGCGACGGTCACGCCACAGGATGCCGAGCGTTTTCAGCGGTACCTCACCGCGCGCAGGCATATTCGCGCATTGATTGACGCCGAAGATGGCCTTCCACCGGCCGAGTGAAATTTCCACGTATTTGCAAAGGAGCGACTGACATGGCGCCTTCCACCACTGATTTGCTGGGCAAATCCCTGACCGGCGCGGAGCCGGAACTGCTGGCGGCGTACGAGGCGCTGAAGACACTGGCGGCGCGCGACGACCTGCCACCCTGCGCGGCGCGCAACGTGCGCAAGGCGTTGGCCTGTCTCTGGCAGGTGACCAACGACCTGGACCTGCAATTCGAGCAACTCTACGACCTGGGTGTCTGAGCCAACGTTATCAGCCTGTAGCAAATTGAACGCACCCACCTCTCTGAGGCAATGAACGAGGAGTTCCTTCAGCATGACTGCGGCGCTCGAAGAGCTTAGACGAGAGGTTGACCGATTCCGGGCCTGGGCGGACACGCATCCTGTTGAGGAGCGCTCCGGTGAGTGGGAGGTGCACTACAACGGCTGGGAGGAACTCAACGAGGCGTTCATCGCTTTCGTCTCCTCTGCATCGTGCGCTGATTGGGACGCTGAGACGACCGAGACGGTTCACTACACCATCGCGCGCGACAACGAGATGGAGTGGCTGATCGAGCATCTGGCGCAGAATCCCGGCAACCTCTTGTGCTTGGCCGAGCGGGCGCTGGGATCGGATATGTGGGAAGCCAAGTGGCAAATCGCCATGGCTCTTGGCGGACTGGAATCGCGGCGCACGGAGGCTGAATCCCTGCTGCTCCGATTCGCCCATGATGGTGATGAGTACGTGAGGCGTCGCGCGTTGCTGGCGTTATCTGACTTGAACTCTTCGCATGTCCAGGATTTGGTTGGCCCCGCCTGGGATACGGGCGAGGAATATCAGCGCATCGCCGTGCTTTGTGCTCTACATCAGGTCGGCTCACCACTTCTGAAAAAGTACGCCAACCTCGCGGAAGCAGATGGACGCGAATATCTCGCCAAATACGCCACATACATACGCGAGCATGGGACGCTAAGTGGCTTTACTCTTCAAGGTATTCCTGTAGTAGATGGCTAGCGGCACGCAAAACCCGACAATCGCGCTCTCGTCCCTCAAATAAACCTCAGCGCATTGTTGGTGGGTGGTCTGCCGGAGTAAGATGCGTGGGCTCCATTTCGGCGGTCCCAGCCCGGCTCTCGTGGTGAGGGTCGGTCACGACGAGGAACGAAGTCGCGCCATCGGGCGCATGCACGTAGCCATCCGCCTGGCTATCACTCATCCACAGGCCGTCGCGCAGGTAGTAAAACTCAAACGTTCGCCCCACCGGCAGATCGAGCGCCACTTCCCAGGAACCGTCGCGCCGGTGTTCCAGCGGATGCGCCGATGAGTTCCAGCCGTCGAAGTCGCCGACAAGGCAGATGGTGTCGGCCCAGAGGCTATCTGGCAGGGTGAAGGTCACGCGCGCGATCTGTCCCTGCGGTGTCTTGATGAATGTCTTGCTGATCACGTTCCGCCGCTCCTTTCCTCCGCCACCTGCCGACTTCTCGGTAGACGCTTCCAACTTTCTCCTATGACACAAGATGACGCCAGAAGACGATCTCACGCTATGAGGCGCATCACACTTTTATACGTTCGTCTTCGGTTACTGTTCCCAACGAAACATGACATAAGAAATTGCAGATGGCGGGCCAATCGTCTCACTTGCGTTTTGTAGAACTAACGTTCTATAATGGGCCGTGTTCGGACGGGGATCAACCGGCGCATCCGGCGGCTGGGGAACCGCGCGGCTGTGTCCGCCCCGTCCATTTACGGCGCAGTCGCCCTCTCTTCTGCGCTGGCCGGGGTGGCAATGCC
Source organism: Ktedonobacterales bacterium (assembly GCA_036265775.1). GTDB lineage: Bacteria > Chloroflexota > Ktedonobacteria > Ktedonobacterales > JADMIN01 > DASWAC01. The sequence goes on from DATAOM010000547.1 coordinate 2,509, forward strand.
CTCTCGTTGCGCTCCGGCGTCGGGAACACAAGGGATTACAGGCTCAACGCGCATTGCCCAACCTTATTGCTCCACTCCATCTGCAGCAAATAGGAGTGGCCATTCGCCAGCGTCACATTGCCGCCGTTCGGCGCGACATTGTCGAAGCGGTCCACGCATTTGTCCGCGATCTCACCCTCATCGGTGATGTTATCATACCAGCCTGAACTCAGAGGATCGGTAACCGCCTCGAAGTGTTCATGCGAGACGACGTCGAGCACGGCGTCGGCGATGGGATCGTGATTGGGCGCGCCGTAGCGCTCCTGCGCTTGTGTCAGGTCAGTCAGGCAATCCTGGACGACGGGCATGTAGGCATAGACCAAAAATGTTCCAGTGGCGCTACCAAAGGCGCTGTGGTAGCCGCAGTATTGGCGCTTCGAGTTGAAGCTGCAGTCCGTGCCATGGGTGTCATAGCACGATTGAATGTTGAAGCCCGTGAAGATCGCGTAGAGATGCTCTGTGTCGGCGACCCAACTGTTGGCGCGTTGTGCGCGCCCGATCGAGGCGTGGATGTCGCTATCGGTCAGCGGATGCGTGATTGAGCCATCAGTAGGGTAGGGCGTGGTGTCGGTATAAGTTCCTCCGACCGTCACCTGATCGGTGATCGGCCCGGAGAGATCCCAGTACTGCGTAATGAGCTGGTAGAAGCTGGTCCCACCCACGTCGGTAAAATATTGCTTCATCAGTGCCTCGAAGCGCGCATCGTCGCCGGTTGGCTCGAATGTCTTGCCAGCCGGGAGCCAGAAAATGAGATACACGGTTGGTGCGTGGATGACCTCGCCGTTGTGATAGGTCACGGCCGGACACTTCTTGCCACAGTCGCGAACATTCAGCGAGGCGCGCCCACCCGGTGGCACGAGAATCTGGAAGAGCGTTGGCGTGCCTGCCGCGAAACAGACATAGGCGCCCGGATGCAGCGCATCGAGCGACCAGGAGCCGCTGGCGTCGGAGGCGGTGGTCATGGGCTGTGGCTTCGTCGCGCCGGGCAGAATGCGCGCGGGCGTCCAGCAGGTGATGGTCACGTGCGCCAGCGGCTGAAACGTCTCTGATGAGGTCACGGTACCCGCCAGCGAGCCAGTCTTCAGGCGCAGATAGGGGCATTGAACGCGACCCGATGAGAGGGACGCGCATGACGCGTCGCCAACGGTCGGCATAGTGAAATCGAGCCGCACGCCCTTCGCCGAGGCGTCCGAGAGCGCGACCTCCTGCGGCTCATAGTTGTCGCCAGCGCTGATGCGGCAGGAGTAGTCTGAGGACTGGGACATCGTCAGATGGAACGCGCCGTCCGCGCCGCTGTGCGCGATCACGCCGTTGCAGGTGATCGTCGCCTTGAGTGGAGCGACATCTGCTGGGAGCGGCTGCGCCGTGGCGGTCGGCGTGGCTTTAGCGGTAGCGGCCGGGGTATAGGAGGTGAGCAGTCGCTCGCCCAGAACGACGCCGGAGACACCCGTCTCAGGCCGCAGCCCTGAGCAGCCGCCAAGCACGGTCAATGCGACGAGCAATCCAAGTAGCGGAATCGTGAGGCGTGACGCCATGCCTGGTCTAAAGTACACTTTGGTCACACCATCACCTCACCGGATACGATAGCTGATCGTAGTAGTTCCAGCGCGCCTGCGCGCGACACGCGCCTACCAGGCGCCTACCATGTACGTGATACGACTCGCGTAGGTACACTTGCAGGTGTCAGTATCCCAGACAGAGGGACGGCGCGCAAGAGGAACGACAGGAGGGTGATCGATGGAGCGCATTCCATCTCGCTGGCGCTATACCGTTTTCGCGTTCGTGATATGGCTGTTTCTCGTCGCCTACATCCTCTGGACAGGCAACGTCTATGGCTATGTCATCATCGCGCTCTTCGGGGTCTTCATTCTGGCCCCAGCGCTGGTGATCGTGCTGGGTAACCGAGGGAGGCTGGGGCGCTTGCTGGCGAATCAGCCTGATCGGCCCACGACGCATGCGCCTGACGACACGTTGGTCCCGCTCGAACAAACAGCGGACCCGAATATGCTGAATTAAATCACTACGGCGCGAGCGCTCTGTACCAATGGACGCCGATGCGATAAGATACAATCCGGCCACGCGCCGCAAGCGATTGCCCTTTCCCTTGCGCCCAAAGAGAGGTGTTCCGCATATGACGACACGTGTAGGCATCACCGGCATCGGGCTGATTACCCCACTGGGGAACGATACCGCCTCCACGTGGGAGGCGGCGTGCGCTGGACGCTCTGGCGTCACTGAGATCACGCGCTTCGACTCCAGCCGTCACGGCGTGCATATTGCAGGCGAGGTCAAAGGCTTCGATCCACTCGACTACATGGACCGCAAGGAGGCGCGTCGGACCGAGCGCTTCATCCAGCTTGCGCTGGCGGCGGCGAGCCAGGCGATGAACGATTCTGGGCTGGATGTCGCGGCGATGCCTGACGACGTGGGCGTGGTGATCGGCTCCGGACGTGGCGGCTTGCAGACCATCGAGGACCAGTTCCATGTGCTCTTCGACCGTGGACACGACCGCATCAGCCCGTTCTTCATCACGATGATGGCCGAGGATATGGCTTCCGGCATGGTCTCGATGCGCTATGGCGCGCGTGGTCCGAACTTCGCCACCGTCTCTGCCTGCGCGACGAGCGCCCACTCGATCGGCGAGTCGTTCGAGATCATCCGCCGGGGCGACGCCAAGGCGATGATTACCGGTGGCTCCGAGGCAAGCATCACCAGCATGGCCGTGGCCGCCTTCGACAACATGCGCGCGCTCTCGCGCCACAACGACGATCCGCCGGGCGCGAGCCGCCCCTTCGACGCTGAACGCGACGGCTTCGTGCTCGCAGAGGGTGTGGGTGTGCTGATTCTGGAAGATCTGGAGATGGCGCGTGCGCGTGGCGCGCAGATCTACGCCGAGATCGTCGGCTACGCGGCGACGGCGGACGCCCATCACATTACCGAGCCAGCGCCACACGGCGCCGGGCTGGCGCGGGCATTGCGCCGCGCGTTGAAGAAAGCTGACCTGACGCCCGAAGACGTGGACTACATCAACGCGCACGGCACCTCCACGCCGCCAAATGATCGTGAGGAGACGGCGGCGATCAAGGCGGTCTTTGGCGAGCACGCCTACAAGCTGGCCATCAGCTCGACCAAGTCGATGTCGGGGCATATGGTGGGCGCGGCGGGCGCGATGGAGGTCTCACTGACCGCGCTGGCGCTGCGCGATGGCATCATGCCGCCGACGATCAACTACCAGCATCCCGATCCTGAGTGCGATCTGGACTACGTGCCGAACACGGCGCGCAAAGCGGATATCCGTGTCGCGCTCTCGAACTCAATGGGCTTCGGCGGCCACAACGCCGTCGTCGCGCTCAAGAAGTACGAGGGCTAGCGCCTTTCGATTTCTACCGCGCCGCTGAAGCGACTGGCTGATAGGTCGCGATGATCACGCCGGTGGTTGTCGGCAGGCTCTTGACCAGGCGGAGCGAGGTGAAAGACGTCCCATCAGGGAAGAGACGCCGCCCCGTCCCCAGGACCAGCGGGTGAATCATCAGCAGATACTCGTCGATGAGATTGTGGGGCATCAGCGACTGGATCAACTCGCCGCCGCCCATGATGGCGATGTCCTGCTCTGATCGCTCCTTGAGGTCCGCCACCGCTTCAGCCGCGTCGCCCTTGAGGAGCGTGGAGTTGCTCCATGGAAGCGGCTCTTGCAGCGACCGCGACACGACATACTTCTGGACGTTGTTGAGGACGGCGGTGAAGGGGTTCGGCTCTGGCTGCTTGGGCCAGAAGGCGGCGAAGTCCTCGTAGGTGCGCCGCCCGAACAGCAGCGCGCCGCCTTGGGTCATACCCTCGCCTAGCGCCTGCCCCATGATAGCGTCGTTGTCAGCCTGCGCCCAACCGCCATACTCGAAGCCGCCACGGCGATCTTCGTCGGGCCGGCCCGGCGCCTGCATCACACCGTCGAGCGTCAAGTGATTGATAACGATGATTCTGCTCATTCACGATCCTCCTTGTCGAACCGAGCGCGCATCAAGGATGCGCTACCAGAGGTCGCCCTCACGCAAGTCCAGCCAGATTGCGACTCCTATGAAGTCGTTCCGGCGAACCTGGGCGCGAGCGGAAAAGAATCGCCCAAAGGTGATTTTACCCAACGCGGCGCTTGGAAACGGCCTGGCGCGCGTCCCGCCGACGAGCGAAGCTCCCTTTAGCAGGGTCCAGCCGCAGTGTTCGTAAAATGTCCGCAGCGCGGGATCACAGGTGAAAAGGCTAATATCCGCGCCGTCTTCTTCCATGAACTCCGTCGCGGCGCGCACGACCTGCTCACCATAGCCCTTACCGCGAAACGCTGGAACCGTCAGCACGCCGCTGAGTCCACACGCCTTGTACGGTTCGCCGCCATGAACGATAGTCTTTTGCGGCACGCTCACATGGCTCGCTAACTGCCCGTCCACGACCAGTGAAAAGATCATCGCATGGAGCGCGGGATCGTTGAGTTGCGTACGACCTGCCTTCGCGCCGGTGAACGCGCTGGGCCACTCGGCGCGTAGCGCCGCCAACGTCTGCGTTTTGAGATTGTCGGAAAGCTCCTCCTCCGGGCAGACAATGATCTCGATCACCTGGCCACCACTCTCGTCAACGTTATTGGCGCTCCCGCAACTGCCTGCTCAACAAGAATCAGGCTGCGCTATACTGGACTCCTGGGCATGATACCCAATCGGGAGGCGTGTATGGAACCAGGCGCCTGGAGCGCGGGGCAGAGCGAGATCGCGCCAGGCGCGAAGGCAATAACTGCGCCAGCAAGGCGCAGCGCAAACAGGTTCGCTCGCGCGCTGATCTGGCTCTTCGGTGTCTGGGCGGTTGTCATCGCGCTGTTTTTTCTGGCGACGACGCTGACTTCGTCCGATCCAGTGACACGCGCGATCGCCGGCATGGCGCTTGGCCTGTTCCTCTTCTGGATCGTCCTCGGCGGCGCGCTCTCGTTACTCCTGCGTAAGCGTGTGCGCAGCGTCCTGCGCCGGTTCGACGCGCACTGGCGCATCGCCTTTGTCCTGTTCGCAACACTGATGGCGCTGCTGGAAGAGGCGGTGACCACGACGATGACCAACGCCGCGCCGCTGTGGAGCATCCCGGTCGGCAAGGCGTATATCACCGCCTCGGCCAACTATCTGGAGGTCGTGCTCTATCACAGCGTCGTCGTCTTCGTGCCGATGTTCATCGTCTGGGCGTGGCTGCTCAAACGCTACGCCTTCTCGCCTGCGGCGGTCTTCATCCTCTATGGCTGTACGGGGACGCTCACCGAGACGCTCTCGTTCGGCGCGCAGAACCTCGTGGGGCTGGGCTTCTGGGTCTTCGTCTATGGCCTGATGGTGTACCTGCCTGCCTGCGCTATCCCGCCGGAGCGCGACGCGCGCAAGCCCGGCATATGGGCCGGCCTGCTGGCGCTGATCCTGCCGATCCTCGCCGCGATTCCGGTCGCCCTCATCATCCTTGCGATCAATCCGCCGCAGCACGCCTTCGCGCCTATCCACTAGCCTGCGACACTGGTTCCATCTTTGGCTGCCATGGGATACTATAGGGAGAATAAGGCGCTATCTTGCGCTATATGCTCAGGGAACGTGACGGAGACTCGCTCGCCCGCGTTCTAATGGCTAACGAGGGCTATTCCCAACCCAGA
>DATAOM010000548.1:0-2288 GCA_036265775.1 Ktedonobacterales bacterium
CCACCCGCTCGGCGCCTTTGGTGAGCGCGGTGAGGGCGTTGGCGACGGCGAGGCCGAGATCGTCGTGGCAGTGGGCCGAGATGCGCACGCCAGGGAACTCGCGGCGCACCTCCTCGACCAGTTCGCCGAATTCCCACGGCAGCGCGAAGCCGACGGTGTCGCAGAGCGCGACGAAGCGCACGCCCTCCTTCATCACGGCGTCCACGACCTCGAAGATGAAGTCTTTTTCGGTTCTAGTGGTGTCTTCGAGCGCGAAGTCCACATTGGGCGTGTACTGGCGGCCACGAGCGACGCCGGTGCGCGCCATCTCTAGCACCTCGGCGCGTGTCTTGCCCAACTTGACCTCGCGGTGCAGCGGCGACGTGCTGATGAACGGGTGAATCGAGCTTTGCTCGGCGTCTTTGACCGCCTCCCAGGCGCGGTCGATGTCGTCGGGGTAGCAGCGAGCGATGGAGCAGATCTCGGCGGTGTGGACATTGCGAGCGATCAGGCGAAGCGCCTCGAACTCAGGTTCGCCGGAGATGGCGAAGCCGCAGTCGAGCGTGTCGAAGCCCATCTCGGCCAGCGCCTGCGCGATCTCCAGCTTCTCCTCGGCAAAGTAGTTGATGCCCGGCGTCTGCTCGCCATCGCGCAGCGTGGTCTCGAAAAACTTGACGATGCGGGGCATGGGATCTGCTCCTTCACTCGTAACAGGCTATTCCAGCCAGCTAAACGGATACTGCGGGTCGTCAATTGCCTCCGCCGCCACGCCGAACTTGAGCGGGCGGAAGGTGTCTACCATCACAGCCAACTCCTCGGTGCGCTCAGCGCCCAGGCTCTGCTCGACGGTGCCAGGGTGCGGCCCATGCGCGATGCCACGCGGGTGCAGCGTGATCGAGCTGGTCTCGATGCCCTTGCGGCTGCCGAAGTTGCCGCTGACATAGTAGATCATCTCATCCGAGTCGATGTTGCTGTGGTTGTAGGGCACGGGAATCGCTTCAGGATGGTAATCCAGCTTGCGCGGGCAGAAGGAGCAGACCACGAAGTTCGGCCCCTCGAACGTCTGATGCACCGGCGGCGGCTGATGGACACGTCCGGTGATCGGCTCGAAGTCGCTGATGTTGAACGTGTAGGGATAGAGGAAGCCGTCCCAGCCGACGACATCCAGCGGATGGTAGTCGTAGGTGTAGGTCATCAACTCGTCGTTGACCTTGATGCGCACTTGGAACTCGCCGCGCTCCTCATGCAGCGGCAACTCCACTGGCGCGTGCAGGTCGCGCTCGCAATAGGGCGAGTGTTCGAGGAGCTGGCCGAACTCGTTGCGGTAGCGTTTGGGTGGCTGGATGGCGCGGCCAAACGCCTCGACGACGAGCATGCGCTGCTCGCCCTTGTCCGCCTGCACGCGCCAGGTCGTGCCGCGCGGGATCAGCAGGTAGTCGCCCTCGCGGTAGGGCAGCGTGCCGAACGTCGTCTCGATGGCCCCAGAGCCAAAGTGGACGAAGAGCAGCTCGTCGCCCATGGCGTTGCGGTAGAAGTAGTCCATCGGCTCGGTCGGCGCGACGGAGGAGATGGCGCAGTCGGCGTTGTACATCAGCGTCTTGCGCCCGCCGATGGGATCGCCGCCCGGCGCGAGTTGCCCTGCCTTCAGGTGATGGTGGCGGTGCGTCTCCTGCTTCCACTCCTCCTCGCACGCTGCGCCAAAACGCTCGATCTTGCTGACGCGCGTTGGCGGATACTGGTGATACAGCAGCGACTCGACGCCGGAGAAACCCTCCTCGCCAAACAACTCCTCGGAGTAGAGGCCGCCGTCGGGATTTCGGAACTGTGTGTGGCGCTTGGGCGGTATCTTGCCCAGCGCATGATACGATGGCATCATCTGCCTCCCAGAAATAGGTTACAGGTTGCCGCGCAGCGCTTGCTCGCGCTCGATGGCCTCGAAGAGCGCCTTGAAGTTGCCCTCGCCGAAGCCACGCGCGCCCTTACGCTGGATGACCTCGAAGAAGACCGTCGGGCGGTCCTGCACGTTGCGCGTGAAGATCTGCAACAGATAGCCGTCGTCGTCGCGGTCCACGAGGATGCCGAGCTTCGCCAGTTCCTCAACCGGCTCGTCGATCTTGCCGACGCGGCCCTCGAGCTCCTCGTAGTAGCTGTCAACGCCCTGGATGAACTCGACGCCCTGCGCCTTGAGGTGTTTCACCGTCTCGATGATGTCGCCGGTGATCAACGCGACGTGCTGGACGCCAGGGCTGCCATAGTAGTCAAGGTATTCCTGGATCTGCGACTTCTTGCGCCCGGTCGCTGGCTCGTTG
>DATAOM010000549.1:0-4943 GCA_036265775.1 Ktedonobacterales bacterium
TCACTCCAGAGGCGTAACCGCTCACGCAGTTCGCTGATGTGCGTCTCTATCTCGTCAACTGGGCCAAAGTGCGGCAGACAGATGCGTTGTGGACGAAGCGCAAGAATGCGATTCAGACTGGCATACCAGTCTTCGAGGCTCAAATCAGGCGGCGGTGTTGGCGGGCGGACCAGCGGTGGTTCTTCCAGTCGTACGCCCGCTACGTCACCAGGAAAGAGGTAGCCCAGTCGTTCATCAAAGAACGCGACATGATGAATCGCATGTCCCGGCGTGTAGAGTACCCTTAGTTCGCTTGGGCCGACGGCGATCTCATCGCCATCATCCACGATGTGCAGTCGCTCCTGTGGCACAGGGACGATCTCACCCCAGAGCGCGTTCATCCGCTCGCCATAAATGCGTGTCGCGCTGCGCACTAGCCGTGAGGGGTCGATCAGGTGCGGCGCGCCCAGCCGGTGGACGTAGACCTGCGCGCCTGGCGCCTGCGCGACCAGCGCGCCTGTCGCGCCCGCATGGTCCAGATGGATGTGCGTCAAAAGGATACGCTCGACCTGGGCCGGATCAAATCCAGCGGCGCGTACGCCAGCGAGCAGGTTCTCGACCGTCGCGCCAGAACCAACGTCTACGAATCCCAGGCCGTGCGGCCCATCGAGGAGATAGCTGGCGACGACCCCAGGCTGCCCCTGATGCCCGGTGTCGATCACCCAGAGATGGTCGTCAAGTCTGCGCGCGGCGTCTATGGATGTCATGCGTCTTTCCTGCGAGTGGTAGATATGTCAGCGGAAGGTGTAGTGCTATTTTTGCGCAGCGAGATGATTGAGAACCACCCGCGCTCCCGCGACAGCGCGCGCCGCCCGCTCGAGCGCGGCGCTGGCCTCCTGCGTCGGCGCCGTGCCCTCCAGATAGACGATACCGTGTTCCGCGAGGACGCGCACATCCGCATCTTTGGCGCCTTGCGCAGCCAGTGTCGCAACCAACTGCCGCTCGACACGCTCGGCCAGCGACTCCATCGAGACGAGATCAGAGGTCACTCCACGCAAGCCGACGATGTGATCGAGCGCGGCGCGCGCCTGGCCGACCTCCTCTTCGGTCTCCACCAGTCCGCCCAGATGAAGCGCGCCCTCCTGCACGAAGAATTTCACGCCGCGACGCGCATTGCGATTTGGTAGCGCCGCGCCCAGCGCCGCCCGCGCATCCCGCTCAATCGCGGCATCTGGACGGTAAGGCGACAACGTATCCAGAGCGGGCGCATTGGGAGTGAGTATGACTTTATTCGCCGCAAACCGCTGGATATAGCTGGCGTCGAGCACATACTCCATCGGTCTGCCAATCCATACACGACCAGGCGCGACAAGGATGTGACGAATGGCGCCTGTCGCATTGTCACACCAAAGCGCGGTTACCGTGCCAACCCTTGAGGAGCCGCGCAGGAGGGCCACACCGCGCGTCAGGGTAACGTACTGTGGCGGCGTCGGAGTGCGCGCATCGCCAACCACTTTGGCGCCAATCGGTAGCGATTCTCGCCTGCGCAGTGGCGCGAGGAGGGTGTACACCACTCGCGCTTCCGCCGGATCGACGATGACGCCGCGAACTCTCCCTGGCGCAGCGCTTTCGATCAGACTCCCACGCGACCAACCGCCCAGTACCCACCGCAGCTCTGCGCGCGCATATTCCATTGCCACATTCCTCTGCCACATTCCTCCAGCGTTGATCGTTGCGGCGCTATGGTACCATGGCCCTACCGGCTGGGCAAGCGCTCTGCGGGGATGAAGGACTTCCATCTCCCAGATTCGCCAGATCACGACGTGGACAGCAGCATCGTTCTGTGAACGGAGGGCAAGGAGCGACCATTGTGCCTCATTCACGTCAAAAACGCGCAGCGCGGACCTATCGCGTCACCCTGCTCGCCTTCTCCACGCTGACCATCCTGCTTACTCTCTTCATCGTTGCAATCATCGAACAGGACGCGGCGGCTCATACCATTCGCGCCGCCCTCCAGGATGTGACCGCGCTGAACGACGATCAGGCGCGCGTCGCGGCGGAACTGACGTTGATACCGCTTGCGGTTGGCGCCCTGACGTATCTCCTAGCCGCTCAGGGTATCCGGCTGCTCCGACTCTCCATCTATCTGCGCAGGTTTCATCAAGCCGCCGGCGAGCGACTCCAGCGAACCGCGCCGTTGTATCGCCTCAGCCATCTCGAGCGCGGCGGTAGTCTGCCGCTCGCGGCGCCCATCGACATGCGTGGGCGTTCACTCGGCAAGCCAGTCTCGCTCTCCAGTGTTCTCTCCGAAGCGCCTCATGCCCTGCTGTTGGGCGCCTCAGCAACAGGAAAGACGACAGCGCTGCTGGGCGTCGCCTACGAGGCGAGCCGCGCTCGTGAGCTATTGCCGCTGTTTTTTGGCCGCCGGCCGCTTCCCCTACTCGTCTCGCTGCCACAGTACGCCGAAGCGGCATATGACGCATACGACAAGCCAAACTTGGACTTTCTGGCCGAGCAGATTGCGGCTTACAGCAGCCCCGGCTTCGCGTCACACCTGCCGTCGTATCTGCGGCGCAGGCGTGTTCTACTCTTATGCGACGACCTCGATGAGACGCCAGAGGTCGAGCTAGGACGCGTCATCAACCACCTCACACGGATGGACGCGCGGCGTTACCGGCACGTGCGCGTGTTGGCCGCAGCGAACATCACGGCGCGTGAGCTTATCTCTCGCCAGATAGACGACCCAAAGGCCTGGCGCATCTGTGAACTGGCGCCTCCACAGCCAGAGAACCTGGGCGGACTAGCGGCCATCGCGCCTCGGTATGGAGCGAAGGGTGCGGCGGAGTTCTCAACGAGGATGCGCGTGCATCTACTCGACGAGCCTCATCGCCTGCCAGTGACACTCACTGCGCTCAAGCAGACTCCGGGTGGCGTGGCGCTTCCATTTGGGACTGCGCAGGCGCTAGCAAATCTTTGCCGGACACGTTGCGAGACAGCGGCAAGCGAGGACTTTCCCGCCGCCTACCTGCTGCAATTTCTCGGTGGGCTGGCCAGCGCGCTTTGCTCGTCGCGGACTCATACTCTGACGCTAGATCCAGCGGCAGAGTTGGGGCAGTCGGTTGGCGCCTGGCTCGAGTACCACCCTCCACAATCGCCCGTGGCCTATAGACAATCGGGTGAAATTGGCTTGAGTGGTGAGCAGATCGAGACAGTGTGCGCAGCGGCAGTAAACGCGGGACTACTGCTCATCTCGCCGGACGGGTCGACCATGCGGTTCACCCACCGTCTCATTGAGGCGACCTGCGCCGCGCTCTGGTTGATCGACCATGATGAGCAAGAGGGTCTTTTAGATCCAAGCCTTCTTGGCGAACAGTGGACGATTCCTCTCCTCTTTTGGGCTGGCCTCTCCGATCAACCAGAGCGCGTTGCTAATGGGGTCTTACGCCTGCGCGAGACCAGCCGGAGCGTCGCGTTGCGCGCCGGATTAGGGGAGTTCGCCGCCGTGCAGCCAGCCGCGCTGGCCCTCTCGCTCGCCACCATCGTCTACGGTAGCGCAGTATACCTGGCAATCAATGACAAGGAGCCATCTTCTTCGTCGCGCGCAGTGAGACACAGCGAAACCCGGTTGCGCGCGATTCTCGACGAGGCGCTTGCCGCCGCCTCAGAGCCTGCGATGACCGAGAGTATCGTAGATGCGGCTCGCAGCGTTGGGAGACGCTGTGGACCAGAACTCGACGTGGCGATGCGCATGCTAGCTCATACATCGGCGCTTGGACGGCTGACACAGGCCGAGTTGTATACCTGCCTGGGCCTGGTCGCCTCTCCAACTGCGATTGATCTCTTGATCGCGCGGCTCGGCGAGCGGGAACCAACAATCCGCAGTGGCGTCACACGCGGGCTTACTCTGGCGGGCTACGCAGCGCTAGCGCCTCTCCAGGCGCAGGTAGCAAGCGTCGACGAGGGTATACGTGCCCGCGCGACGGAAATTATCGACGCGATTGCCGCCTCTGATGCGGCAGAGGATACCAGCGTCCACCGTAAAGCAGTCCATGTGCTGGCGACTGGAGCGCCTGATCAGCGGGCGGCGGCCGCACAGACACTCGGCGCTTTGCAGTCGCATCCGGCAACCCAACCGCTGATCGCCCGGCTGCACGACCGCGAGCCCGAAGTGCGTATCGCCGCAGTCCGCGCGCTTGGCAAACTCGGCGCGGAGGAAGCGCTGGAACCACTGCGAGCGGCGCTCCGCCAGAGTAGCCCCGAACTACGTATTGCCATTGTTGAGGCGCTGGGAGCCTATCAGCCGAGCGAGGTCACGCCCGACCTGGCGCGCTTGCTGGATGATCCTGCGCCCACCGTTCGCGCCGCCGCCGCGACGGCGCTCGGCGCGATACCAGATGAGGCGGCGATCATCGCCTTGAAGGCGCACAGCGACGATCCTGATCCCACGACGCAAGCCGTCATCCTCTCGGCGCTACGACGCCTCGGCCAACGCTGAGGGCAGCGGTGACGCTCACCAGTCTATGCCATCAAGTTAGAGATAGCGCGCCAGATAGCGCTCGGGCAGCGCGCCGGCGCCGCCTTCCAAATTGTCGAGCCAACCATGCTCGCGATCATGCGAGATATCCCAGGCGCGCGCCTCGTGATGGGTGATGTACGGCAGGAGATGCCCTACCAACGGCTTTCCTTTCCGTACACGCTCAAAGTTTTCGCGCGCGCGCGACCGCATGACCTTCAGACCTGCGACTGGATCGTTGAGCGAGGGAATATCCTCGACCTGAGGATGCGTGTGCTCCTGCCAGAGACGCAGGCGCAGCGTCCTGGCGCCTGTTGGGTCCAGCGCCGAGACGTTGATCTCGGCGTCGGCGTGCATGCCACGGCTGTTGAGGTTCGCCGAGCCAACCGTCCACCAGCGGTCATCTACTATCGCCACCTTGGCGTGGACATAGACTGGGCGATAGCGTATC
>DATAOM010000550.1:0-8559 GCA_036265775.1 Ktedonobacterales bacterium
CAATGCCGTTTCGATTCATCGCAAGAAAGGGCAGAATTATGGCGTCTGATGAGAGCGTACGGTTTGTGAATCCTCCGATGCTTCCGCCGTCGCCGGGTTACACGCAGGTAGTGATCGCGCCCGCTGGGCGGACGGTTCACATCTCCGGGCAGGTCGCGCTGGACACTTCAGGCGCGATTGTCGGGCTGGGCGATTTTTCGGCGCAGGCGCGGCAGGTCTTCGAGAACCTCAAGGCGGCGCTGGAAGCTGGTGGCGCCAGCTTCGCCGATGTCGTCAAGATCACCATCTTCGTCCTCGACATGGCGAACCTGCCAGCCCTACGCGAGATCCGCGACGAGTACGTGAACACGGAGCGTCCGCCAGCCAGCACGGCGGTGCAGGTGAGCCGTCTGGCGCGCGAGGAGTTCCTGCTGGAGATCGAGGCGGTCGCGGTTTTGCCAGGGTGATATGAGGTAAGCGCTCTCGGTAGTAAACTGCCAGATCGCGACACAGCGGGCCTTGATTCCATTTGGGTTGCCGTCGAGATGTCTGACGCGCAGAATGCGTCCCTATATCACCCATGAGGGCGCGGCGCATCACACCCACCTTTCCCAGTTCTCCAATTGGAGCAGTGAGACGGAGGGCGACCATGGACACGAGCCAATTCTGGCGGCTCATCGAGCAGTCGAAGTCGGACAGCGGCGATTGTGACGAACAGATAGATGCGTTGACATCGACCTTGCTGAAGTTGCCTGCAGATGAGATTGAGGAGTTCGATGTCATTTTCTATCGCTTCCACGCGGAAGCCTATCGGAATGATGTGTGGGCCGCCGCCTATATCATGAATGGTGGCTGCTCTGACCACTGTTTCCTCGATTTCCGCAGTTGGCTCATCGGCCAGGGGGAGGCGATCTATACCGCCGCGCTTCGTGATCCAGGGAGCCTCGTCTCGGTGGTCGAGTCTACACAGGAACGCACACGTGCTGGTGTTCCCTTTTATGGATACGAATGCCAACACCTCGCTTATGCGGCAGATGTGGCATACGAGCAGAAGACAGGCCACGAGATGCCTGCTCGATCCTACTCCATGCCAGAATTGATCGGCGAGGATTGGGAAGACGACGACCTTCCTATGATGTATCCAAGGCTTTGCGCCGTGTGCGAGTGGGCGTAGACTCACATCGGCTGGGCCGGCAATGGTCCGGACGAAATCTGTATGGAAAGCTGAGGTGGAACATCTATGCAGCGCATCGTCCTCGACTGCGATCCCGGCCACGACGACGCCATCGCCATCCTGCTGGCGGCGCGCTCGCCACAGATCAAACTCGAAGCGATCACCACGGTCGCCGGGAACCAGACCGTCGAGAAGACGACCCTCAACGCGCGCAAGGTCTGCACGCTGGCGGGCATCCGCGACGTGCCTATCGCCGCTGGCATGAGCCGGCCGCTGGCGCGCGAGCAACTGGTGGCCGCCGACATTCACGGCACGTCGGGGCTGGATGGGCCTGACCTGCCGGAGCCGGATGTTCCCTTATCGCCAAAGCACGCGGTAGATTTGCTCATCAAGACGTTCATGGCCTCGAAGGGCGAGATCACGCTGGTGGCGACGGGACCGCTAACGAACGTGGCGACGGCGATCTTGCGTGAGCCGCGCATCCTGCCGAAGATCAAGCGCATCGTGCTGATGGGCGGCGCGATGGGCATGGGCAACACGACGCCCGCCGCCGAGTTCAATATCTTCGTGGACCCAGAGGCGGCGCAGGTCGTCTTCACCTCTGGCCGGCCCATCACGATGATCGGGTTGGAGGTCACGCATACGGCGCAGGCGACGCAGGACGTGCGTGAGCGCATCCGCGCGCTGGGGACGCCGGTGGCGAAGCTGGTGGACGACCTGCTGGAATTCTTCGCCGAGACGTATCTGCGCGTCTTCGGCTTCCCCGCGCCGCCGGTCCACGATCCCTGCACCATCGCCAGCATCATCGACCCGACGCTGCTGCGCACACAGCCAATGCACGTGGATATCGAGCTGCGCGGCGAATATACCGCCGGGCGCACGGTCTGCGATCTCTACGGCGTCACCGGCAAGCCCGCCAACGCCGATGTCGCACTGGAGATCGACGTGCCGCGCTTCTGGGATCTGCTGATCGAGACGCTGGCGCGCTATCCCGCCAGGTAGATTTGGAGACGGCGATGATTCCTTGCCAGCGCGACCTCTTCGAGATGCCCGACGACATCGCGTATCTGAACTGCGCGTATATGGGGCCGGTCTCGCGGCGTGCGCGAGCGGCGGGCGAGGCCGGAGTGGCGCGCAAGACGCAGCCGTGGCGCATCACCGCGCGGGACTTCTTTTCGGAGAGCGAGGAGACACGCGCGCTCTTCGCACAGCTTGTCGGCGCGGACGCCGATGGTGTGGCGATCATTCCGTCGGCGAGCTATGGGATCGCAATAGCGGCGGGGAATCTGCCGGTGGCGGCGGGGCAGCGCATCCTCACGCTCGCAGACCAGTTTCCCTCAAACGTCTACGCCTGGCGCGATGTGGCTGCCCGCGCTGGTGCGACGCTCGTGACGATTCCTCGTCCGGCTGATTACGACTGGACCGCTGCTGTGATGGCGGAGCTGGATGAGCGGACGGCGGTGGTCACGCTGCCCAATGCGCATTGGACCGACGGCGGTCTGGTGGATCTTGTGAAGATTGGCGAATGGGCGCGAGAGATCGGCGCGGCGCTGGTGGTGGATGGCTCGCAGTCGATTGGCGCGTATCCCTTCGATGTGAAGACAATCCAGCCGGACTTCCTGATCACTGCGGCGTATAAGTGGCTGCTGGGGCCATATAGCCTGGGATTTCTCTACGCCGCGCCACACCGCCGCGCCGGACGGCCACTGGAATGGAACTGGATCACGCGCGCGGACAGCGAAGACTTCGCGGGTCTGGTGAACTATCGTGATGAGTTCCAGCCGGGCGCGCGGCGCTACGACATGGGTGAGCGCAGCAACTTCGCGTTACTGCCAGTAGCGAAGGCGGCGCTGGAGCAGCTTCTGGAGTGGGGTGTGGAGGAGATCGCCGCGACGCTGCGGACGATGACTGACGAGATCGCCAGCCGTGCTACTGCGCTCGGCCTGAGCGTCGCGCCAGCGGAACTACATGCCAGTCACCTGATCGGCCTGCGCGCGAAGAAGCTTCCCGCCGACCTGCCAGCGCGACTGGCGCAATCGCAGGTCTACGTCAGCGTGCGCGGCGACTCGATTCGCGTCTCGCCGCACCTCTACAACACCTCAGCGGATATCGAGCGGCTCTTCACGACGCTGGCGGACGCGCTCGACGCCGGGAGTTGACCACGCGATGCAGACCGGCGTTTTCCTCGGACTCTCGGCTGCGCTGTTGTGGGGCGTCGCCGATTTCTGCGCGCGTGGCGCGTCGCGGGCCGCCGGAACGTTCCGCACGCTGCTCTTTGTGGAGGTCATCGCCATCCCGGCGCTGCTGCTGTTGACCGGGCCGTTTGAGTTGATTGTTCTGCGCGCCGAGCAGTGGCCGCTCATCCTCGCCGCCGCACTAGTAGGCCTGATCATCCTGGGTGGCGCTGGTCTGCTCTATCGCGCCTTCGCCATTGGGAAGCTCGCGCTGGTCTCGCCCATCGCTTCGGCCTTCGCCGCTGTGACGGCGCTCCTGGCAATCGCGACGGGGGAGCGTCTGGCTGGCTTGACCCTGCTCGGCGTGATTGTGACGCTGGTAGGTGTGACCCTGGCTAGCACAAGTGGCGAAGGGGCGCACGCCGGTGAGAACAAGGCTGCGGAGCAAGGCAAACATAGATTGGCGCCGGGACTGCCGGAGGCGATTGGCGCGATGCTGACCTTTGGCGTCGGCTACTGGCTGCTCGACTTCATCGTACCGACGCTCGGTGGGGTAACGACCGCGTTCATCGCCAAGGTGGGCGATCTCATTGCTCTCGGCGCGATCGCGCTATTCTTGACGTGGCGAGCGCCGCGCAAACCTCAGCCTGAACTGCGTATCAGCCAGACGTTCTGGCTCTGGGTTATCCCGGTTGCCTTGCTCGACACGGCGGCGAACATCGCCTATAACATCGGCATCGCCACGGCGCTGACCTCAGTTGTGGTGACGCTCTCCTCGCTTTTCAGCGCGGTGACAGTCTTGTTGGCGTGGGTCATCTTGCGTGAGCGGTTGGCGCTGTGGCAGTGGGTGGGTGTGCTGACGATCCTGCTGGGAGTGCTGCTGGTCAACCTGCGCGCCTAATCATAGTCCCTCCAGATGGGCGCAACGGGCCGCGTCCGTACGGGTGAAGTTTTCTGTGAACACGATTGGATCAGTATGAGGTATGCTTGACGCGGTATGTGATGTATGGTCGCCTGCAAAACGTTCAGGGAGCGCAGATCGTGACGCTGTCCAGTGATCCGGAGACAACAACCGCCGCGCGGTATCGCTTTGGCTTCGTGCTGCAGCAGGTGCTTGGCTGGGTTGGCGGGACGCAGGCGCTCAAACGCTTCGTCGAGGCAGATCAGAGTGTCGTGGTGACCTGGAACGAGGTCACCTTCGTGCAGGAAGGGGGGCTGATCGAGCGATTGCCAATCCCACCCGGCGCGCGAGGCGCGATTCGTGGCGCGTTGCAGACACGGCAAGGATTGGGCGCGTTCCCTATCCCGGTGGGAGTGTCAGGAGGCGCGACCAACTATGATGCGCTGCTCTTCAACACACCAGGACTCTGCCGCTCCGCGCCGGACCTGATCGAGCGCATACCAACTGTGCTGGTGACTGATGTCACACCCAAACAACTTGTCGAGATGGAAGACTACTATGGCAAGCTGGGCGGCTTGCAGGCTGGTTATAACGAGCGCAAGCATCGCGCTTACGTACGGACATACGAGCGCCTGCGCCTCATTGTCTCGTACTCGGAGTGGGCGCGGCAATCGCTGATCGCCGACTACAGCGTCCCGCCGGAGAAGGTGATCGTTCTGCCGTTCAGCATCGACCTGGAGAAGTGGACGGCGGCTCCGGCTGGCGCGCGCGTGTCGCTTCTCGAAAAGCCGGGCGCGCTGCCGAGCATCCTCTTTGTCGGTGGCCACTTCGAGCGCAAGGGCGGTCCGCAGTTGCTGGAGTGGTTTCTCGCGCACGGGCAGGGGCGCTGCGAACTGCATATCGTGACACGCACGCCGCCCGACGCCAGCGCGCCGGGGCTGCACGTCTACACCGATATGGAGACCAACGATCCCCGCCTGATTCAGCTCTATCACGAGAGCCACATCTTTGCGCTGCCGACGCTCGCGGACTGCTATAGCGTTGCCTCAATCGAGGCGATGGCGACCGGGTTGCCGGTCATCCTCACCAACGTCGGCGGGGCGGGCGAGATCGTCACCGATGGCGTGGATGGCTACGGCATCGGGCCTAGAGACAGTGCGGCGCTGGGGCAACGGCTCGAGGAGTTGATCTCCGATCCGCTGCGGGCAATTGCGATGGGCGAGGCCGCGCGCCAGACGGCGGAGCGGCGCTTCGACGCCCGCAACTTCGCCAGCGCGCTGCTTGGCCACATGAAGGCGTTTGCCGACCAGCGGCGCGCTCAACGAGTTGGGCGACGATGACAACACGCAGGTGCCGCTGCTATCGTTGATAGAAGGCGCATATCCGCGTCTCGCTCCAGGCATTGCTCGCAAGGATGGCGTTGTGCGCAGGCTTTCTTTGTCCTCACTATTCGGCCTCGCCTATGCGGGCGCCGTGTTTCTGGCGAACCTGATGCCATTTCTCAGGCTAGCGCGACACGCCAACGCAATACCACGGCTTCCCGAACCGCCCTCGCCATCTCTGGCGACGGACTGGCCGCGTGTGTCGATCATCGTACCCGCGCGCAACGAGGAGCAGGGCGTTCGCGCTGCCGTGGAGTCGCTGCTGCGACAGGACTATCCCGCGCTGGAGTTGGTCGTCATCAATGACCGCTCGACCGATCAGACTGGCGCGATCTTGTCCGCGCTGGCCGAGGAGCATCCAGGGCGCTTGCGCGTCGTGACGGTGGCGGAGTTGCCCAACGGCTGGCTAGGGAAGAACCATGCCCTCTGGCTCGGCGCATGTCAGTCGTCTGGCGCATGGTTGCTCTTCACCGACGCCGACGTGGTCTTCGACCCGACCTGCTTGCGCCGCGCGTTGGCGTACGCCGAGGCGCAGAAGCTGGATCATCTGACGATGTCGCCTACATTGCTGGCCCATGGCTACTGGCTCAACGCGTTCGTCAACTTCTTCCTCTATGCCTTCGCGGTCTTCGCTCGGCCCGATCTCGCCAATGATCCCAGGAGCCAAGTTGGCGTCGGCGTTGGCGCGTTCAACCTCATCCGGCGCTCTGCTTACGAGCGCATTGGGACGCACCGGGCGATCTCCCTGCGTCCGGACGACGACATCAAACTCGGCATGCGCGTCAAGCTCGCTGGACTGCGCCAGTGTCTGCTCAATGGCGCGGATATGCTGTCGGTGCGCTGGTATGCGACGCTGGGCGGGGCGATACGCGGGCTGGAGAAGAACAGCTTCGCCGGCGTCGAGTATCGTGTCTCGCGTGTGTTGGGCGCGGTCGCAGTCCTGGCGGGCGCGCTTGCCGCGCCGTGGGCGCTTGTCTGGATCGCGCGCGGCTGGACGCGGCGCCTGCTCGCGGCGGCGGTCGCCACGCAGGCGCTAACCTATGTAGGAGCGAACTGGCTCAATCGCCGGCCCATTCTGCGCTACCTGCCGTCATTCCCGTTCACGGCGCTGCTGTTCTGCTATGTAGCGCTGCGCTCGACGTGGCTGACGTTGCGTCAGGGCGGGATTCGCTGGCGCGACACGCTCTATCCGCTGGCAGAGCTGCGCGAGCAGACGGGACTGGAAGGACTCTCAGGCCGTGCGCACGAGCCCGAGCGCGGGGAACGTCATCGCTGTGGTGGTGAGCGTCAGCGCAACGGCGGCGGAAGCTGAGGGGCGGGCCGCGCGGATAGTATACGGTCCAAGGCCATCCACTACCTCATGCCCCGAACTGGTGATCAGCGGACCGTTCGCGGGCGCCCAGGCGACCGGAAAGCCAGAAACAGGGATACTGGTCGCGGTGTCGTGCGCTATGTCCAGCATCCAGGTTGTCGCCACTGGATTTCCTGGCGTCTTCTGACTGGCGATGAGCCGGTCGGTGTCCGCCTGGAACGCCGGATTCTCCAAACAGGAATCTGTCTGCGCGCGTGTGTTGTCGAGCGAGTGATACGCGCCGGTCGCGGTGTCGATCACTCCGAGGCGATGATTGAAGGGCTGATCGTGAAACGAGCAGGATGACAAGAGGATCTGCCTTCCATGTGGCGCCATGGTGAATTGCGGAACGCCCACCTGCTCCTGAAGGAAGGTGGTCAGCGGCTGAACGGCGCCACTGACGAGGTCGAGCGAGGCGACCGTAACCGTGCTCACGCCGATGAGGATGGCCAGGTGGCCCTCGTCAATCCAGCCAATAGGGTCGACACGCTCGCCGGAACGCTCATAGACGACACGCGCGTCAGTCTCGCCGGGGCGCCAGAGGGAGATAGAGGATTCCCGCGATCCGAGCGCGAGCTGGTCGCTGTTGGGCGCCCAGGAGAGGTCGAAGTAGAGTCCGTTGACGACGTTGATGGGGACATGCCCAGGCGTCAAGCGCGCTACCACCACGCCCAGGCTCGTCGGATACGCCAGGCTGTGGCCATCCGGCGATGTCGCCACACCTCCGTGGGCCTCGCCGAGATGATCGCGTGAGGGAATATAGGGGCCGGCAAGATCCGTCTTGCCATCCAGCGAGACGATGTGCAGTCGGGCGTCTTCGCCAATATAGGCCACCCGCCAGTCCGAGAAAGCTGGGAGAGGCGGAGGAGGAGTAGCCTGTAGCGGCGCAGCCGACCGTTCTTCGGCGCTCATGCCGAGCAGGGTTGGCAGGCGATCATGAAAGAGCGCGACTCCCAGCGCGGCGAGCAGCGCAATTCCAGCCACCAACCCCATCAGCCGCCTGCGCGTATGCAGCCTTGGCGCGTCGGGTGTGAAGGGCGCGCGGTAGGGAGTCGCCTCGTCCAGCGACGAGCGCTCGAAGTCATGGCCGCTCGTCTCGGGATCGCCGTCCATCACAGGCTCCTGCCATTGTGGCGCCTCTTTGCCCCACAGCGAATACCATACGCTCTATTTCTCGACGCTACCACTCTTGTCCGGCGCGCAAGGGAATGCGCGCAACCGTCCGTGGTATGCTGGCGTTGCGAATGCGCTCAAAGACGTACGCGCCATCTGGCGCGCCAGGATAGATATGAGGAATGATGATGGATGAGGTGATCCTCCACGGTGGGCTGCTGGTGGCGAAGATACTCAAGCGCGAGGGCGTTGAAGTCGTGTTCACGCTGAGCGGCGGGCATATCGCCTCCATCTATGACGGCTGCGTGCGTGAGGGTATTCGCGTGGTGGATACGCGCCACGAGCAGGTCGCGGTTCACGCCGCAGAGGGCTGGGCGAAGGTGACGCGCACGCCGGGCGTGGCGCTACTGACGGCGGGACCGGGCGTAACCGACGGCGTGACGGGCATCGCCAACGCCTATCTCGCCGGCAGTCCCGTGCTGATC
>DATAOM010000551.1:0-5484 GCA_036265775.1 Ktedonobacterales bacterium
CACAACGCTTGGCCCTCGTATTGGCCGTCGTAATGGCCGATAAAATAAGGGTCGCAAGCCATTTCGCAGCGTCAACTAGTACTAAGGCTTTGCCCCACCAATTTACAACGGTACGAAAGCACAAAAAAGGGCAGATGAAAAAGTGATCTGCCCCTCTTACCTTCTTTTGTTGTTGCGTCAGCGTCCGCCGCGTGGCAGCAGCAGCGCGCCGAGTATCAACCCGGCGGCCAGCCCGCCCAGGTGATCGAATCCCGCGATGCCCGCGCCGCCCAGCGAGAAGCCACCGAAGCTGAAGACCAGGTTGATCAGCAGCCAGAAGAACCACTGGCCAATCAGCGCATTCCCCGCCGGGCCGAGCGCGCGCCGCCGCAACAAGAAGAACGCGCCCAGCGCGCCGAAGACGCCGAAGATCGCGCCCGACGCGCCCAATCCGCCGCTGATATGGTTGGTAAAGACATCAACGCCGAACTGTGTCAGCCCCCCGACGATGCCCGACAGGAAGTAGATGAGCAGGAAACGTCCCGTGCCGAAGACGCGCTCGGTGATCACGCCGATGAAGTACAGCGAGAGCATATTGAGCAGCAGGTGCAGCGGCAGGGCGGACTGTATCAGCGGCTGGTGCAGAAACATCGCCGTGAAGAAGCGGTACGCTTGCAGGGGATTATCGAGGATCGCGGCGTCATCCACGATGCCGAACCCGTAAATTGGGTTTAAGAGGGCTGGGATCTGGGCGATCGCGAAGATGATCACGTTGGCGATGATCAGGCTGAACGTCGCGATGGGCAACCCGCGTGTCAGGAAGCGGATGCGCGTCATCTGCCGCTCTACCTGGCTGCGCTGATCCCACGGTCGTGGCGCGGCGTACGCCTGCGGTCCCGCGCCAGATGGGGCGACCGGCGTGGGCATCGGGACGAAAGGCAGCGGGGCGCGGTCCGCTGGTGGGAAGAGCTTATCCCAGTCGCGCTTGCCAGAGAGGCGCGCGGCGCGGGCTTCGGAGAGAGCGGCGTCGTAGTTGCGACCCAGACGGCGGAAGATGTAGGCGCGCAGGGCGTGCGAGTAGGCGCGGGTCGGGTCGAGCGCGATCTCGCGGTCCGTCGCATCCAGCGCCGCCTCGTAACGCCGGTCAATCACCGCGCCGATGGCCTCGGCCATAGCGGCATCGGCGGAATCTGGGGCGAGCTGGCGCACCTGCTGGACCGCCATGCTGGCGATCTGATACTGGCCCAGCGCGAGGTTCGTCTGCGCCAGACCCAGATGCCCGCTGGGGTCCTGCGGGGCGACCTGCGCGACGCGCGCGAACTCCGCCGCCGCCTCCGGGATGCGCTCATCCTTCAGCAGCTCGTTGCCGCGCTCGATCAGCGCCCGCACATCCGTCTGCCCCGTCTGTTGCTCCATGATCCAGCCTCTATCCTCTCACCCCGACGGTTGTCATGCTCATCTGGTTATCGTAAACGGCTTGATCGCGATTGAGTCACGCATGGCGCATTCGGCGCACACGAAAGCTGTCATGATACCCAATTCTACTACGTCCAGACGATAGGCCCGGTTTACTTCTCTGACCTTCCTGTGTTTTCGCGTCATCATACGCTAGGCGGCTCCTGGCAAGAGGATCGTCGCCAGCAGCGTGAAGCCGAAGACCGAGAGCGAAAGATAGCTGTTGATCGTGAAGAACGCCATGTCAATATGCGTCAGGTCGTCAGGGCGCACGAGCCGGTGCTCCCACATCAGCAGCCACGTCGCCACGGCCACGCCGATCCAGAAAGGCCACGGCAGCCCCAGCAGCGCGCCAACCGCCGCCAGGAAGCCAATCGAGGCCCCGTGCGCTATCTCCGAGATCTGTAACGCGCGCGGAGCGCCGAAGCGCGCCGGGATCGAGTGCAGGCCGTTGGCGCGGTCGAATTCGATATCCTGGCAGGCGTAGAGAATGTCGAAGCCGCCCACCCACGCCGCGACCGCCAGCCCCAAGAGCAGCGGCGGCAGCAGATTCGCCACGCTCAGCGTCGGATTCACCGCCAGCCACCCGCCAATCGGCGCGATGCCGTCAGTCAGGCCGAGGAAGAGATGGCAGAGCCAGGTGAAGCGTTTGGTGTAGGAGTAGCCGACGAGGAAGAGCGCCGCGACCGGGAGCAGCGCGAAGCAGACGGGATTGAGCTGGTACGCCGAGAACGCCAGCAGCGCGCCGGAGCCGATCGCCAGTGCCAGCATCTCCACCGGGCGTATCTGCTTCTTCGGCAGCGCGCGGTTCGCCGTGCGGGGATTGCGCGCGTCGAGCTGCGCGTCGATGAGCCGGTTGAGCGACATCGCCACGGTACGCGCGCCAACCATCGCCAGCGTTACCCAAAGCAGCTTGTCCCACCCCGGCCAGCCGTGCGTCCCACGCGCAGCCAGCGCCATGCCGAGATAGGCGAACGGCAGCGCGAAGATGGTGTGCTCGAACTTGATAGAGTCGAGCAGCAGCCGCGCTTTGCCTATCACCTTGCCTGTCGGCGTCTGGCCAGACTGCGTCTCAACCTGCATAGCCCCTCATCGCCAATACTCCTGGCCGCTCCTGTTTTCCGCCATTCGCCTCATGCTCGTCCTCCTGCCGGACGTATGAGGCGTAGTCCTTACAGAAGGCGGACAAACCGCCGCTTGCCAGTGCAGATTATATCGCGCCCGGCGATCAGCGCGCCTACAGTTCGCCATCCTATGGAACTTCCAATGAAACTTCGGACGAACAGCGGCGCTCTAATGTCAATACAGAGTGCGCGCCCTCGGCGCCAAGTTGACTTGCCGTCACTGAACAAAAGGCGGATAGCTCTATGACAGAGACTCCATCCTTCGCAGGCGCCTATACCTACGAGGCCTTCGCGAGCCACCCGTTTTACGAAGAGATCAACGCGTCACTGGTGCGTATGGCGATTGGCCGGCTGGATAGAGAACACCCCAAAGGGGAGCGCGTTCAGGTGGTCGAGGTCGCCTCCGGCACCGGCGCGGTCACCGAGCTGATTCTGAACGAATTGGAACGGCTTGGACGACCCGCGAACGTCACCGGCGTCGAACCGTCCTTCGAGGCGAACGATGTCGCACGCGAGCGGCTGCGTGGTCGCGAGGTTAGCTTCATCCAGGGCGATGCGAACGACCTGGCGCGACTCGTCTCGGACGTGGACGCCGCCTTCTTCTGCAACGCGATCCACCTGGTGCCCGACAAAGAGGATGCGATCCGCAAGGTGGCGGCGGCGCTGGCTCCAGGCGGGCTGTTCGCCTTCAACTCGTCGTTCTTCGACGGCGCCTATGCTCCGGGCAGCGAGCGTTACTACCGCCTGTGGGTGCGCCGCGCGCTCGGCTGGATCCGCGAGCGCTATCCAGAGGTGCGCCCCAGCCGCAGTGAGAAGGCGCTAGCGATGCAATGGCTGAATGAGGACCAATACACAGCGCTCGCCGCCGAGGCCGGGATGCGTGTCGTAGATCGCACGCTGGAGGTCGCAGAAATACCGGTACGCGCGATGCAGGATATGGGACGGTACTGGCTCTTCATCGACGGCGCGCTGCCGGGCGTGCCCATCGACATTGGCGCCGACGCGCTGGAATACGCGGCGGGCGAGGCGGGCGCCGAACTGGGCGTCACGAGCGTGCCGCGCTACTGGCTCCAGATGGTCACCAAGCGCGACCTGACGCTGACGTAACCCTACAATCGGCGCGAGAGACGCCGATGAATGCATTCGCCCTCGGAAACCTCACCCCCTGCCTCCACGAGGGAAGGGGGTGTTTGGCGCACACTTGAAAGCTGCGCGGACGGCGAACATTTTACCCCGCTCACAGCGTCTCAAGCGATACCAGCAAGCGCTCAAACGAGTTCTTTCCGACAAAGCAGCGCTTGTGGCGCTTTCCAGCGTTTTTCGTAGTTCATGTCAATGACAGGCATGCGCGCATATTCCCGCACTGCCCTGGGGCAAGGTTGTTTCCGGCAATCTTCGTCATAGCCTTCACCACTTCAGAATAGCCCGTGCCTCTAGTATCATGGTTATGTGCAGCGCCATAGGTGTCCAGCGGATCTCCTTTCACCGCAGCGCATTCGGCGTGTCTTTGCAGTGGTGCGCTTCGCCTTGAAGGAGAGTTCACCATTTGAAGGAGAGTTCACCATGCGCAGCGATTCACTTGACGATGGACCGTCTGGCCCACCACGTCGCCTTACCATATCCCTCTCGCAGCGTACGCTCTGGCTGGCGGCGGGTGTCGTCCTGGCGTCTCTGGTGTTGGTTCTCCTGGTCGCCCAAGCCTTCAGCGCTCTTCTCCTGATCTTCCTCGCTATCACCCTCGCCGAGACGATTCGCCCGCTGGTGGCGCGCTTGGAGCGTCTGCGCGTGCCGCGTCCCCTCGGCGCGGTCCTTATCTATCTGGTCCTGGTGGCGCTCTTCGTTGGAATCGGCTGGCTGTTGCTCACTCCGCTGGTGGCGCAGATCAACGAGCTCGTCAGGGACCTGCCGCGCTATCTCGCGCAGGCGCAGAAATGGGCGGAGGAGGCGCAGCAGGCGCTGGCTGCCAATGAGCCACTGAACGCGATCATTGATGGGCTCGCGGCGCAACTTACTACCTCTCTCCAGTCCGCGCTCCCTGACCTCTTGCGCTTCCCGCTGACACTGCTTTCTGGCGCCTTCGGCGGCCTGCTGAGCGTCGTCATCGTCATCACAATGAGCATCTTCTGGCTGATGAGCGCAGGCAAGTTACGCGAGTTTGTCCTGAGTCTCATTCCTGAAGCGCTTCGGGCAAGAGGTGGTGTAGTCTTCACGGAGTTGGGACAAACCCTGGGTGGCTGGGTGCGTGGGACGCTGGTGGCGATGCTGCTGATCGGCCTTCTAGTGGGGCTGGGGCTGTGGCTGCTCGGCGTCCCCGAAGCGCTGTTGCTCGGCATCTTTGCTGGTCTCACGGAGGTGATTCCCTACATCGGTCCCTGGATTAGCGGCGCGGTCGCCGCGCTCGTCGCGCTGGTGGCCGTTGATCCGCTTAAGGCGCTCCAGGTGGCCATCCTCTTCATCCTCGTCTATCAGGTCGAGAGCAATCTGGTGCGACCGCTGGTGATGAGTTGGGCGGTGAAAGTCGATCCGTTGCTGGTGCTTATCGCCGTCGTGGTGGGCGCGGAGGCGTTGGGACTGATCGGCGCGGTGATCGCCCTGCCAGTAGCGGGTATGTTGCAGGTCATCACCCAGCGGCTAGTCGCTCCAGCGATCCGTCGCGCCACGACAGCGAACGAGGTTGCGCTCGCGGGCGTTCCCGACGTACATAGCAGCGCTCCTGCTGACAACGACACAGCGCGCCAACTGGATGAGTGACAGCAACTGGGTGAGTGACAGAAGGAGCATGAGGATGAAAATTCCAGGCTCGCGTGCGGGGTTCTGGTTTGCTCTCGCGCTTGGCGTAGTGATTGGGGCCGCGCTGGCGATTCTCTTCCTGCCGCGCCCTGGCGCCGTTGCGGCGGACGACCAGAGCGACACTGATGACTTCGGC
>DATAOM010000552.1:0-3090 GCA_036265775.1 Ktedonobacterales bacterium
TTCTCGAAGAGGATGGGCCAGTCGCTCTCCAGCGTCTCGCGTATCGTCACGTCGCCTGTCATGTCGTCGCCTCGTATTTCTCAGTCTTGTTACTCAGTCGAGCGCCAGGGGCGGCCCCACCAGCTCCATGCCATGCGCATGCCAGAGCGCCGGGTCCTGCGGCGGCATCGCATTGGCCTTCGTGACCTCGCGGAAGAACGCCTCCATCTGGCCAGCGGGTGCGAACGTGATGAGGATGCGCCCACGTCCCTCGCCGACGTGCGCCCAGACATGCGGGACGCGCCGTGGCGCCAGTAATGAGTCGCCAGGATGTAACAATCTGCGCTCGTCGCCGACCTCGATCAGGAACTCGCCTTCGAGCGCGTAGAACGCCTCGTCCTGCTCGTAGTGCAGGTGGCGCGCTGGCCCGCCCTTGGCGTGGAAGGCGTTCTCCAGGATGAGGAGATCGCCGCCGTTGTCCTGTGGCGTCACCTTGAACTCGATCACGCTGACGCCAAGCCCACGATGCGCGCTGAAGCGGTCCTGCCCGGCGGGAACATAGAGCGCTGACTGGCGCGGAGTCGCGGAATCATCCATCGGGCTTCGCCCTCCTGTACGCATATCCAGTCGTCATTCTTGCGGCCATGGCTTGCGGCAATGGCGCATCACGCTTCGTCGAGACGGAGTACGGCCTTACCAGTGAATTTCCGGTCGAGCAGGCTCTGCGCAACATTGGCGATCTCGGTCCATGGCGCCTCCACCGCAATGTGCGGCTGTAACTCGCTCGCTGCGACCAGTCTGGCCAGGCGCGTCAGCCCTTCCGAGGCCGGGTGGCGCTTGAGTTCGTGGAAGATGATGAAGCCATAGAGAGTTGAGCCACCGTTGAGGAAGAACTGCGCCGCGTCGATCGTCGCCTCATCCGCGTCTGTGCGACCGTAGAGCACGCAGACGCCATCCTCGGCCAGCAGACGCAGCGCGCTGGCGAGCGAGGCGCCACCAACCGATTCCAGGATGGTGTTGTACGGACCGAACTGCTCCGCTGGGCGGCAGTCCTCGGCGATGACGACCTCATGCGCGCCCGCTGCGCGCACGTCAGCCTCGTAGCCCGCCGTCCGTGTGACGCCGACGACCCGCGCGCCGCCACGTCGCGCCAGTTGACAGGCGAAGAGGCCCACACCGCCGGATGCGCCTGTCACCAGGACGTTGCGCCCCAGCAGCGGCCCGCCTCGTTCCAGAGCGTAGAGCGCGGTGAGGCCGGCGACGGGCAGGGTCGCGGCCTGGGCGAAGCTCACCGCATCGGGCAAAGGGGCGATAGCATCTGTGGGCGCGGCGACCAGCTCGGCCCAGGCGCTCGACGACAGCGCCCCGACGACACGCGTCCCAACGGGGAGGCCCGATCCGTCCGCCGCCGCGCGCTCGACGATTCCGGCGAAGTCCCAGCCAAGCCGCGCGCCTGGACGAGCGCGTTGCATGCTGCGCGTCTCGCCACGATTGAGCGAGATCGCCGCGACACGCACCAGCGCTTCGGACGGCGCAGGCTGTGGCGCATCCACCTCGCGGACCGCCAAGCGACCCGTCGCCGCTGGATCGACCACAATTGCACGCATGACGGCCATTGCATACTCTTTTCAGCTTCACATCTTTAGGATGTGCGCAGGACCCCGTTGCGCTAAGCGAATCCTGTTCGCTCACGATACCATGTGAACGGCGTCGCCCGCTTCGTTTTCCATCAGGCTCCCTGTCACCGGCAGGAGACCTTGTTCTGGGTGGACACTGTATCATGGCTAGCGACCACGGTGATGGTTCCAGACGCGTTCTTTTTGTTGACAGCGCTCACCTGGACCGTAGCGCTTTCTCCCGCCTGCAGGACGCCTTGCGTGGGAGAGACGGTAAGGGTTGGCGGCGGTTGCGCCTGCCAGGTGAAGGGGGAGACTCCAGTATTCTTGAGGGTGAGTGTGGCCGTTGCGCCGTGAGCCTTACAGGCGCCCGTCAGTTTTGGCGCTGGTCCGGGTGTTGTGGCGGATGTGGAAGTGGAAGCGGGCGAGGTCGTCGCGAGGGCGGTGGCTGTGCCCGATCCAGCGAGGACGGTGCGCACTGCTGAGGAGGATGCGGTTGGCGCCAGGCCACTCGCATGTGGCAGGCGTGAGAGGGCCAGCGCCACAAACACGGCGACGACGACGAGGACGCCAGCGGCGAGCAGCGCACGTTGCGCGCGCGTCCGGCTCCGCAGCCAAGACAGTCGCTGGGACACCCACGCGCGGCTCGCTCCGAGGAAGGCGTTGGGTTTGGCGGCGCCCATTGTCGCTGGCGAGGACGCTGCGCTCCCACGACTTCGCAGCCCATTGACCCATACCGTAAGAGCGGTCCAGATGCGCGCCGGGGACAGCCGGGAGGAACTCTGGAGAGCGCGCCATTGCTCAGGAGTGAGCGGGCGCATGAACGGCGCGAGCGCCTCGAGATCGTTCAGGATCTCGGCGATGGTATTGAGCGGCGGCTCAAGGTGTGGATCGCGCACGACCCGCTGGAGGGGATGGTCGCTCCTTGGGCCACCTGGCATCTCGACGGGCAGGCGCTGCAGACGCTGGACGACCTCCCGCAGTGGGCGCGTCACCTGAGCCAGGACGGCCACTTCTTTGTGAAACGCCGCCAGATCATCGTGCGCGCCATGGAGCCAGGTTGGCCCATCGCGCGTCGCGAACTGCTCCAGCCGCGCGAGATACGCGTCTACGGTGATGTTGGGTAGCGTAGTGGAAAGCAGGCGAAGCGTGGCCTGCTCAGAGCGCCAGACGGGCTTCGGCAATCCGGCGTCGATGAGCG
Source organism: Ktedonobacterales bacterium (assembly GCA_036265775.1). Classification (GTDB taxonomy): domain Bacteria; phylum Chloroflexota; class Ktedonobacteria; order Ktedonobacterales; family JADMIN01; genus DASWAC01. Next base: position 2,797 of record DATAOM010000552.1, read on the forward strand.
CTTTCCCTACCTCCAGTGTGGCGCTATGGAGGTCTGCGAGGCTATCGCTCGCCTCCCCCATCACACGTGGGGTATCGGCCAGCGTGGCGTATCGCTCGGGCAACTGATCCTTGATCCGGCTCATGCTGTCCATCGCCCACTCCCATTCCCTTGAGCCGTGGCCTCGCATTCTTCCGCGAGTGGCTATCCTCTTGACAAGGCGATTCTACAGGGCGCGGGGATCGCAAGCAATCACCACAGGACCGTGCGGCAAAGAGAGAGGAGGCTTGTCTTACCGGGTATGAACAGACCTTA
>DATAOM010000553.1:0-6997 GCA_036265775.1 Ktedonobacterales bacterium
GGAGCGCTTCATCCGCTCCTATAACGCCGACCTGGCCGACCAGTTGGGTAACCTGCTCAACCGCGTCGTCAGTATGGTCGGACGCTACTACGGCGGCGTTGTCCCGACGCCCGGCGACCGCGCGGAGGGGGATGAGCGGCTGATCGGCGTCGCGCAGGCGCTACCGGAACGCATCTCCAAGACGATCTCGCGCTACGATCCGCAGTCGGCGTTAGCCGCCATCTGGGAGTTAGTCAGCGCGGCCAATAGTTACGTCGAGTCTACGGCGCCGTGGTCGCTGGCGAAGGAGCGCAAGGCCGAGCAGGCCGATGGCGCGGATGGCCCGGCGGAGCAACGACTGGCGACGGTGCTCTACAACCTTGTCGAGGCGTTGCGGCTGATCGCCTGGCATGTGCGCCCGTTCCTCCCAGCGACGGCGGATGGTATCGACGCCCAACTCGGATTGAAGGAGGTCGAAGGGCCAGTGGAAGCGGCGGTCTGGGGCGCCTATCCCGCCGGGACACGCCTCGCCGCTGGGACGGTACTCTTCCCGAAATTCGAACTTCCGGAGGCCCCCGCCGTACAGGAATCGTGAGACGCCATTTCCATCAGTATTCGCCTGCCGTCTGGTTTCATGCCGCATCCTATGGCGCATTTGACCAATGGCAGGCGAACAGTTGCGCCACCCAAATGGGTTAGCGCCGGTTGACGGCCAGATTCATAAAAGAGTATGCTGTTCCCGTGCCGCCCCACTTGAGTTGGGGCGATGGCGTCTCTTGCTTGCCCACATCTCCGCCCGCCTGTACATATGTGCTTGTAAGGAGTAGCCAGTGCCGCAATCCGCTACGTCCACTGCGACGCTTCAGCCCGGCACGATACTCGCAAAACGCTATCGCATCGAAGAAGTGATCGGCAGTGGCGGTTACGCCTGTGTCTATCGCGCGACCGATATGGACTTCGGCTATGAGCGCGCCGTCAAGGAAGTGCTGGACAGCGATCCCGGCGTACGCAAACAGTTCCGCTTTGAAGCTGAACTGCTGATCAATACCCAATTGCCCAATATTCCCCATGGCTACGCCGTCGTTGAAGATCGCGGGCGCATGTTCCTGGTCATGGAATTCGTGCGCGGCAAGGATCTCGAAGAGCTGCTCAACGACAGCCTCGTGCATAAAGGGCGGCCATTGGACGAGGCGAGCGTGTTGCGCTGGATGATCGACATCTGCGGCGCGCTACAGGAATTGCACACGCTCAGAGTGCCCATTATTCACCGTGACATAAAGCCAGCGAACATTAAAATTACGCCAGAGAGCCGCCCGGTGTTGATCGACTTCGGCCTGGCCAAGCTCCAGCGTACCGGTAACCCGACGATGACCGCCGCGCAGGGCGTCTCGCCTGGCTTCGCGCCGCCTGAGCAATACATGGCGAAGGGGCGCACGGATGGCCGCACCGACCTCTATGGCCTGGGCGCGACGATGTACGCCTGCCTGACGGGCAAAGACCCCGCCGAGGCGCCCGCGCGTCTGCTCGCGCAGACCGGCGCTGGGACGGGCGGGGCCGCGCTGGTGCCAGCGCGCCGGCTGAATCCACGCATCAGCGAGGCGACCGACAAGATCATCACGCGCGCGCTGGAGCTCTCGCCAATGCACCGGCAGCAGAGCGCGCGGCAGATGCGCGACGAGTTGCGCGCCGCCCTCGCTACTTTGGAGGGCGCGCCGGATACCGGCGGCACAGGCAAGCGTCGCGCCGCTGGCCCATCCGAGGACAGCGCGAAGCGTCCGGCCGCAGCGCGCCAGGCGCAGACAATGGAACAGCCTAGCGTGAAGCAGCCCGCCGCTGGGCAGGGACAACGCGCGACCAAGGGTGGAGCGAAAGGCGCGGCCAAAGGCGCCTCGGCGGGACCGGCGCAGGTGTTCACAGCGCCTCCTCCCGCGCAGACGGGCCGCCCACTACCGTTACCACAAACCCCGATGAATCAGGCGAACGGCAAGCAAGGCGCCACTCCCTATCCAAAACAAGCTCCCAACCAGGTGCGCGGTAACCTCGCGCTTCAGGAACCGCCGCGCGCCGCGCCCTCGCAGAAAGGCGCTCCCGCTCCGGCGACCAAGGTGATGCCGGCAATGTCAGCGGCGACCGCGCTCACTCCCGCTGTGAAGGCGCCTGCGGGACCTCGTCCAGTGATCAATTTCGGTGGACCAAAGATCAGCAGCTTTGGCAAGCTCATGCTCTCGCTCTCGGCAATCGAGACGCTCTGGGGCGCGGCGGTGCTCTCACTCGGCATTCTCGCCATCGCGCGACAGGGCGAACAGGTCCCGTTGATGGAGTATGGCATCGTCTGGCTTGCAGTCGCCGTGCTTGTCAGCCTCGTCGGTGGACAGGCGCTCAGCCGGCCGGTGCAGCGCCAGGGCGCATGGAATAATTTGCGACGCGGGTTCCAGGGAACACTCTTCGTTCTGATCGCGCTCGCCGCCCACGCCGTCGCCGTCTGGGGCGTTGTTCTCTTCAACGCCGCCGGAACCAGCCAGACCTATATGATCGCCGCGTTCATCCTCTTCGGCTTCCTCACGTTCCTGCTTGGCGTCCTCTCCGTCGTCAACGTGCTCAAGTAGCCAGCGCGCGCTGGCGTGCGCCAGAGAGGCGCTCTCCATGTCATCGATGAACCCACGCCTCGAAAGCCGCGAGGTCAACGCGCTGCTTCGCATCGGCGCGCTCGTGCATGGCCGCGCGGATGTCATCCACCTGGAGTTCGGCGAGCCAGACTTCCCGACGCCCGCCCATATCGTCGCCGCCGCACAGGCGTCGCTGGCAAACGAGCGGCAGACCTATGGCCCCGGACCCGGCCTCCCATCGCTCCGCGCGGCTATCGCGGAACGAGTGGCGCGCGTGAATCGTTTTGCGCCGCAGCCGGAACAGGTCGTCGCCACGATGGGCGGCACTGGCGCCCTGATGTGCGCGACGCTCGCGCTCTGCGCGCCTGGCGACGAGGTCCTGACGCCCGATCCCGCCTGGCCTGGCTACGACGCAATGATCGCCACGGCAGGCGCGACGCTGGTCAGCTATCCCCTCTCGCCCACAGCGGGCTGGGAGCCTGATCTGAACGCGCTCGAAGCGGCGTGTACGCCACGGACGAAGGTGTTGATCCTCAACTCACCAGGCAACCCTACCGGCGCCGTCTTCAGTCGCGAAACCATTGAGCGGCTGGTAGAGTTCGCACAGAAGCACGATCTCTGGATCCTCTCGGATGAGTGCTACGACCAGTTGATCTACAGTGGCGAGCATCTCAGCCCTGCCACGCTTGATCCAGACAGAGTCATCACCATTGGGACCTGCTCGAAGTCATATGCAATGACCGGCTGGCGTGTGGGTTGGGCCGTCGCTCCCAAACGAATCGCAGCCGCAATCGGCATCGCCACGACCGCCGCCATCAACAACATTCCGACCTTCGTGCAGCGCGCCGCGGAGGCGGCGTTGACCGGACCACAGAACAGCGTCACCGAGATGCGCGAAGCGTACCAGCGGCGGCGCGACCTGGCGACGAGCCTGCTGGACGCACAAGGACTGCTAGAGTACACACCGAGCGGCGCGTTCTATCTGCTGATCGACGTGGCGCGCGCTGCTGGGCTACCAGATGACGCGCCGTTCGATAACCTTGCCTTCGCCGAGGCGCTGCTGCGCGAGAAGGGCATCGCCGTCGGGCCGGGCGCGGCGTTTGGCGAGCGCATTCCGCGCTACGTGCGTGTCAGCCTGGCGCGCAGCGACGACGAAATACATGCAGGCATCACCGGCGCGCTGGAGTTCGCCCACACGTATGCGGATCGCGCCATTACGCGTTGAACGCGTTATCGAGCATCGCGTGAACCCGCGCTGAGCAGGAACGCAGGAACTCATCGGCATCTGGCGCCACAATCGTCTCCGCCTCGGCGATCAAATGCGCAAGCACCGCCTCATCTGGCTCAGCGCCAGGATGGCGCAGGCGTGTCTGCGCGGCGTATGTGCGCGCGAGCGATTCGATTGTCGTTGGGCCCAACTCGACGACCTCTGGGAAACGCCGCATCGGTACCGCCAGCGCATCGGCGGGCTGGCCAAAATGCTCGGCGAGATGGGAACTGATGCGCTCGATCAGAGCGGTATCGGCGCAGGCGGTGGCGATGCGCTCGCCACGCCCCTGGCGCTCTGCGAAAAGACGCCGTTCAAAGGCCATCTCGATCAAGTTGTGCGCCTTCCACCAGCCCTGACTCACATCTACGCCACAGGCCATTGCCGCACGATCCGCGAGCTGGCGTCCACGCTGGAAGGCGTAGCCGCGCTCGGACGCGGGCAGACCGCCGTACTCCTCGTCGCTATACCAGTCGAAGCCATGTGGCTCGACGCCATGCGAGAGCGCTCCCTGAACGAACTGGCGAAACTCGTCGCCCTCATCGCCTGAAGGGAGAGACGCCGCATACGCCGCCAGCGCCACGCCCTCACGATGCGTCTGCTGATGCGTCAGCGGGCTGCCATAGAGCATGTCGGGCCAGACACAGCCGAGATAGTGCGCCAGCGTCGGGCTGGGAACGCACTGCTCGATCATCCAGGCGTGCGCGATTGGAAACATGGGAAGGCGCCTTCCATCAAGCGCTTACTCGTTGGGGTCGGGCGTGCTCCACGCGACGGGTGGCGGCGCCGGCCTGACGCCGACGTGCGCGAAGCCCCAGTCCAGCAGCGTGCGCATGTCGTCGGTTCGCACCTGCCACGACGGATCGCCTAGCACCGCGCCGACGATCAGGTGACCGTGGCGGCGCGCTGAAAAAGCCATCGTGTAGCGGGCGGCGTTGGTGTAGCCAGGCTTCCCACCGAGCGCGCCGGGATAGGGCGAACGCGAGCCAGCGAGCAGGTCGTTGCCGGTCTGCAGCTCATACCCCTTGTGCGTCCGCGTCTCTGGAATGCTGTAGTGCAGCGTCGAGGCGATCTTGACGAAGTCCGGCAGCTTGAGCGCAGCGGCTTCGAGCGTCGCCAGGTCGCGCGCGGAGGTGTAGTGGTTGGGGTCGTCGTTCAGGCCATGGGGATTCGTGTAGTGGGTATGCGTCAGGCCAAGCTCGCGGGCGCGCGTGTTCATCAGGTCAACGAAGGCCGCCTCACTGCCGCCTATCTCGTCGGCGATGGCCACCGCCGCGTCGTTGCCCGACGGCAGCAGCAGCCCATAGAGCAGGTCGCGCAGGCGAATCTTCTCGCCCGCCGAGACGCCCATGCGGCTGCTGCCAGGAACCGCCAGCGCTTCGGCATCCGCCCCGATGGTAACCGCCCGGTCCAGCCCGCCCGCCTCGATGGCGAGCAGCGCGGTCATGACTTTGGTCGTGCTGGCCATTGGGCGCTCGACGTCGGCGTCCTTGGTGTAATAGATCTCGCCGGTGTCGCCGTCGAAGACGAAGCCTGTGGTCGCCTGGATGTCAGGGACCTTCGCCAGCGTCACGCTGATCGCCGCGCTCGAAGCGTCGAGAGAATCAGTGGAGTGGGTCGTCGGCGCAGCAGTCGCCATGCGTACGACCGTGACAAAGAAGGCGGCGAACACGACGACCGGCAACAGTATCCAGGTGAGGCCATAGGCGCGAGCGCGTCGGGCGCGGCGAGAGGCTGGATCGGGCGCGCCGCTCACCTTCGCCGTCCGCATCTCGTTCGTCTGCGCCACGATGAGATCGCCTTCCCGCCGGGATACCCTGTCCGCCGCCCTTCGCCAGTGTATGCCGTCTGCCGGCGGGCGTCAATCACCCTGTGCCAATGTGGACGGTTCAGCTTGCAAAGACGACGAGAGCCGGACCACATGCGCCCGGCTCAGAAACACACGAAAGAGTAGTGGTGCCAAGGGGCGGGATCGAACCGCCGACACCAGCATTTTCAGTGCTGTGCTCTACCGACTGAGCTACCTTGGCGCATGGGAACATCAGGTGGCGCCTGACGCCAGCATGCGCCAGTGTATCATCGCGCGGGAAACGCTGTCAACTCGCGCCCTGAAAGGGCTGGCGTTTGAAATCGCGCCTTGAACAAAACGACCTCCGCAGGCTCGGAGGTCGTTCAGCTATCTACATCGCAAGCCTGCGTCGGGCCACTAGTGCCCGCCGTACTGTTCGGGATTATCCTCATAGAGCGCTTTGCAGTCTGGCGAGTCGAAATAGATCACGCCGCCGTCCGGAGTGGTGAGCGTGTTCGCCGCGCTGCGCATGTCTACCATATTGCCGCAGACGGGATCGCGCGCGAGATCCGAGGGATCATCACCTCTGACATCTGCGTTGGGATTGAGCACATCCTGGACTTCCTTATCGAGCTTGTCGTTATGTGGGTCCATGTGGTGTCCTTCCTGCTCTGCGTCACCCAACCGCTGGGTGCGCGCTGCGATCTCAGTATATTCCATTCTCCGGTCTTCACGTTTCTTCGTTCCGTTCCCTTTGCGCGGGCGGCATGATACCCTGTCTCGTACATGAACGGCGATAAGCGAGATAGGAGAGCAAGAGCATATGAGCGAGACGGCGCAAACGTATAGGAACTACATCGGTGGCGAGTGGGTCGCGGCGGCGGATGGGCGCACGACGGAGAACCGCGATCCTGCGACCGGCGAGTTGCTCGGCCACTTCCCGCGCTCCGGCCAGGCGGACGTGGACCGCGCTGTAGCGGCGGCGAAGGCGGCCTTCGAGGGCTGGCGGCGTACTCCCGCGCCCAAGCGTGGCGAGATCCTCTATCGCGTCGGGGCGCTGCTCACTGAGCGCAAGGAAGAGATCGCACGCATCCTCACCAGCGAGATGGGCAAGGTGCTCGTCGAAGCGCGTGGTGACGTGCAGGAAGCCATCGACATGGCCTACTACATGGCCGGCGAGGGGCGGCGGCTCTTCGGCGCCATCGTGCCCTCGGAACTGCCGAACAAGGCGGCGTATGGCGTGCGCGATCCGCTGGGCGTCATCGCCTGCGTCACGCCGTGGAACTTCCCCACCGCGATTCCAAGCTGGAAGAGCATGGCCGCGCTCATCGCCGGCAACACCGTCGTCCTCAAGCC
>DATAOM010000554.1:0-3670 GCA_036265775.1 Ktedonobacterales bacterium
ACCAGCCCGCGCCAGGTGAACTGCTCGTCGCGCTGGTGGCCGAGGATCATGTTCTCCGCGATAGTGTAGTTGAGTACGAGGCCGCTCTCGCGCCGATCTTCGGGAATATGCGCCAGTCCAGCGCTCCGCTTCTGGCGCGCATTCTCATGCGCCACATCCACACCATCGACCATGATACGCCCGCTCGCCGGGCTGCGCGTGCCAGCGAGCGCCTGCACTAACTCACTCTGGCCGTTGCCCTCGACGCCCGCGATACCAAGAATCTCACCTGTGCGTAGCTCGAACGAGAGACCACGCACCGCCGGCAGTCCCTGTTCCGACTGCACGGTGAGGTTCTCGACCTTCAACGCGACCTCGCCGGGATGGGCAGGCGCTTTATCCACGCGCAGCAGCACCTCACGCCCGACCATCATACGCGCGATTTCGGGCTGGGTCGTCTCCTTCGTGATCAGTTCGCCGACCACCTTGCCGCGCCGCATCACCGTGACGCGGTCGGAGATCGCTAGCACCTCGCGCAGCTTGTGCGTGATGAAGATGATCGTCTTGCCCTGTTGCTTCAGACTGCGCAGCACCTCGAAGAGGTCGTCGGTCTCCTGCGGGGTCAGCACCGCCGTCGGCTCGTCCAGAATCAGGATGTTTGCGCCACGATAGAGAACTTTCAATATTTCGGCGCGCTGCTGGAGCCCCACCGGCAGATCGCCGGTGCGTGCGTCGGGATCGATCTCCAGCCCATAGCGCGATGAGAGCTCGCGGATCGCCGCGTTGGCCTTCGCGGTGTCGTAGAAGTCGCCGTTGTTGATTGGCTCGTAGCCCAGCACGATGTTCTCGCCGACGGTGAGCGGCGGGATGAGCATGAAGTGCTGATGCACCATGCCAACCCCGGCGGCGATGGTATCGCGCGGACCTCCGGCCTTGATGCGCTGCCCATTGATGTAAATCTCGCCGCTATTGGGCTTGAGCAGGCCATAGAGGATGTTCATCAGGGTGGATTTGCCAGCGCCGTTCTCGCCGACCAGCGCGTGAATCTCGCCCTTGAGCACGCTCAGGCTCACATCGTCGTTGGCGACGACGCCAGGCCACTCCTTGCGGATGTGGCGCATCTCGACGGCGTACTGGCTCTCGCCTGCGCCGGGTGTCTGTGGCATATCGCGGACTTCTGCGGTCATGTGGCGTTCTCCTCTCGTCAGTCGCGTCGATCTATTCGGATCTATTCGCCACCCGGCTCATAGGGGATGCCATCGGCGGCAGGCGCGACGCTGCGGCCGACTAGTCCGGCCAGCACAACGAGCGTCAGAATGTATGGCACCATCTCTAGCACGTACTGCGAGATCGAGAGCGTCGAGTTGCTCGCCGCAATCGACGTGCCCAGACCAAAGATCAGGCAGCCGATCAATGCTCCAATTGGCGTCCACTTGCCAAAGATCACCGCGGCGAGGGCAATGTAGCCGCGCCCATTGGTCATGCCATCGATGAAGGTGTCGCCGACGCCGATGGAGAGGAATGCGCCTGCCAGCCCTGAGAGAACACCGCTGGCGATGACGGCGCCGTAGCGCAGCGCGTAGACGTTGATGCCGGCGGTGTCGGCGGCCTGTGGATGCTCGCCGACCGCGCGGATACGCAGGCCGAGGCGCGTACGGAAGAGCATGATCTGCATCGCGATCAGGATGACGATGGCGATATAGACGACGATGTTCTGCTCGAGGAAGACCTGCGCGAGGAAGCCGATCACGGGGATCTGCTCCACCTGTGGCGGTATTTTGATATAGGGCAGGCGCGCCGATTCCTCGACGTGCCCAGCGCCTAGCGGCCCGAAAACGGTCGCCGCGAGGAAGGCCGTCAACCCGAAGGCAAAGACGTTGATGGCGAAACCGCTGATGATCTGGTCTGCCTTGAAGCGAATCGAGACCACCGCGTGCAGGAGCGCCAGTAGTCCGCCCGCAATCATCGCCGCCAGGGTCGCGATCCAGGCGTTGTGCCAGGCCAAGGCGACATCCACGGCGACGAACGCGCCGATGAGCATCAGACCTTCCATGGCGATGTTAGAGACCCCGCTGCGCTCAGAGATCGTGCCGCCCAGCGCAGGCAACAGAATCAAGATGGCCGCCTCGAGCGCCGTCTGGTAGAGGCCTGGCGACTTGAAGAGTTCAAAGAGCTGTTGAAGTACCATCGGTTCGCCTTCCTCGCGCGCTCAGCCCAAACGATTTTCGTCAACTGCGACACTGTCGCCTCCACCGATAGATTCGGCGAGCGGTGGAAGTGTGGGCGGCGGCGCTTCAGTAATGCGGCTGGCGTTGTTGCGCAAGAAAGGCAGCCAGCGCTTCCAGTCGATGGTACGCAGGAAGTTCGCGGCGATGCTGAAGAGGATGAGCGCCTGCAGGATATCTACCAGGTTACCAGAGACATCCGCCTGCCCCTGCATGAACTGCCCACCAACGTGCAACGCGCCGAAGAGGAACGCTGAGAGGACGATGCCAATCGCGGTGGTCTGGCCCAGGAGCGAGACCGCAATGGCGGTGAAGCCGGTGCTGTCTTTCGAATAGATGTCTGTCAGGCTATAGGTGAGACCCGACATCTGCACGGCCCCTGCCAGCCCAGAGAAGGCGCCGGCGATCAGCATGGTCACGATGATGGTGCGCCGGACGTTGACGCCGGCGTAGCGCGCGGCGCGCTGGCTCTGGCCGACCGCGCGAATCTCATAGCCCAGCGACATACGTTTGAGCAAGAACCAGAACGCCGCAGCCGCCAGTAACGCGACGAAGATGCCCGCGTGGACACGATAGACGCCGCCGGGTAACCCCAGGAACTCTCCAGTCTGTGGAAGGAGGCGCGGCAGTTTGGCTGAATCTGAAATAGAGGCCGAAACAGAGCTGGAATTGGGAAGCTGGAGTGGTCCGCCGACGATGAGGTATTGCAGGAAGAAGATGGCGATGTAATTGAGCATGATCGTCGTCACGACCTCATGGGCGCCGGTCAACGCCTTGAGGACGCCGACGATGCCGCCCCAGACCATCCCGCCGAGCATCCCGCCGAGCAACACTAGCGGAATGAGGATGATTCCTGGAAGACCGCCCAGTTTCACGCCGATGACGTTCGCTACGATCAAGCCAATAATGAATTGACCTTCCGCGCCAATGTTGAAGAGACCACCACGAAAGGCAATGGCAACAGAGAGGCCGGTCAAGATCAGGGGAGTCGTGGCGACGATGGTCTCTGAGATCTGCAACGCTGGATAAACGGTGCCCGTGCAGAGCAGTCCTGTGCCGCCGCAGATCAGCGCCAGATACGCGGCAATTGGATCGCCGCCGGTCAGCAGGACGATGACAGCGCCCGCCAGAAAAGCGAGGAGGATCGAGCCGATTGGCAGGACCAGCGGACTGAGCAAGCGCCCCAGCCATGCTCCAAACGATGGTTGCTCTGATGGCGCTTCAGGCGCGGTTGGGGCGGTGGTTGTGGCCATGCAGGCCTCCTTTTGCGCGGCGTTGCGGAGAATGAGGCGACTGTTGGGGAGGAGCGGAGCAGCGTCGCTTTACGCCTATACCGCTTCGTATACGCAGTATAGCAGCGAGGCGGGCGCTTGTGATAGCACCCGCCCCACCATGAATGAAGTTTCTTTCGTCTCGCGCTAGACGCGCTGAGCTACGCCTTGATCGTGTCCGGCACCGTGATCGTG
>DATAOM010000555.1:0-6826 GCA_036265775.1 Ktedonobacterales bacterium
CAGCGAGGTCACGCGCCACGTGGGAAACGCAATTGCCAGTGGGATGCCGGGGAAGCCCGCGCCGCCGCCGATATCCAGCAAGCGCAAGGGTCGCGAGCGCAGGTCCGGCGCGACGGCAAGGAGGCAGGTGAGCGAGTCGAGGAAGTGGCGCGTTACCACCTCGGCGGGGTCGGTGATCGCGGTGAGGTTGATGCGCGTGTTCGCGTCGAGCAGGAGGTCGCGGAAGCGGCGGAACTGGTCGAGTTGCGCGTCATCCAGCGAGACGCCGAGCGCGGCGGCGCCATCTACGAGCGGGGCGAGATCGTCGTGCGCGTCCATCGCGGTTAGAAAGTTCCAGCGGGGATAAGGCCCGATTGCAGGAGCAGTCCCGCCGCGATGAGCAGCGCCAGCAGGATCGCCGCGACGAGGAGATAGCCGCTTAGGAAGCGTGCTGATGTGTGCTCCGGCAGAATCAGCGCCTTCCGCACATCTGGATGCGCTGGCGTGGTAGCGCTCAATACAGTTATGGCGTACTCGTAGGATCGTGTCTCTGGCGATTCCAGTAGATTTTTGAGCGAGGCGGTGATGTCGCGCAACTGTATATGCTCGTTCACGTTGCGGACAATACCCTCATTCGCCTTTCGCTCATCTGGAGATGCCTTGGGAGTAATCCTCCAGGCGACCGCGTATTTCGTCGCATCCAGCAGGAAGATCTCATCCACATCAGCGTCAGTCTTGCCATCCTTAGTCGCCCGAAACGTGACGAACGCTCGCATGTCTTGCCATGGTACGCGCACCATACGCCGTTTGAATCCAAGCGGTGGCTGCTGCCAGTAAACGCTCTTCGCATCAGCCCCGACTTCAAATGGACGCAGCCACTGGACTCCCACAATAACCATCCACACGCCCTCAAGCAGAAAGATTGTGGACGCAATTATCCTGAGGTTAAACTGCGAGGTGTCGGAGAAGGACAAGTCCACCGGCCAACCCAAAAAGAAAGAGACGGCAAAAACGATGAGGACTATGCCCATTACCAGGAGCATAATGCCTCTGAACTTTGCGCCAACGCGCTCGAAACGCCCAACTGTTGGGCCCTCAGCGGCGCCATTAGATGTCTCATCCACATTGTTCGGGACCGTTGGAGCAAGCCGTTTGTCACCGGAAGCGGCGGCCTGGAGTAGCGCTTGAATACCTCTATAGAGATAGAAAGTTGGCTGGATATTGGCGTCACGTCGTGTTGCCAATCGTGCGGAAACGGGTATCCATACAACGGCGGCGACTATGACGAACCAGAATAGCAGCCAAAACGCCCTGTAAGTATACCGGTCCGAAGACCAGGCAAGCCAGAGGATAATTGCCGCCATGGCAAAAAGATAGACTGTAGAGAAGTAGAGGGAAGCGCGCGACCCGCCAGCCGTGGCGCGCAATGAGCGCGCCATTCTCGCAGCCTGGCTCGCGGGGACCTGGAGCGCTGTCAACTGGAATGTGACATCGCTCCGCTTGATCGCCTCAATCTCGTCGCTCATCCACATGCCCTGGCCGCAGCCACGTCACTCCCCTAGCTCACCCGTTTTTGCTTGTTCCCCAGATAGTCTACCAGCAAATACTCGCCAAGGGAATCGGGATTCGTGTAGAAGGCGCGGCCACGGTTCACGTTCGCCATCTGGTTGACGAAGTGCTTGAGGTATGGGTCGTCCCAGAGCATGAAGACATTCATCAGCACGCCGTCGTGCGCGCAACGCTTCACCTCACGCAGCGTCTGCAGGATCGCCTCGGGCGGCGGCGGCCAGTCGAAGACCCAGCGCCCGCCCTCCTGCCAGACCGTCGGCCCGCCGTCAGTAATCATGATGATCTGCTTGTTCGCGCCGCGCGCCTTTGCCAGCAGCCGCCGCGCGATCATCAGTCCATGCACCATGTTCGTGCCCTGCACATGGTCCCACGCGCCAAGCTCGATCAGCTCCTCGGTCTTGTACTCGCGCGCGAAGTTCGAGAAGCCGACGATGTGCAACTCGTCGCGCGGGAACTGGCCGCGAATCAGGCTCTCAAGCGCGATGGCCACCTTCTTCGCCGGATTCCACAGGTCGTTCTGCAGCATGCTCCAGCTCATGTCGAGCATCAGCACCGTCGCCGTGCGCGTCGTGTGCTCCGAGCGGTAGACCTCGAAGTCCTCTTTGTCGAGCCGGATGGGCGTGCCAGCGCCCTCGCGCGTGACGCCGTTCATCAGCGTCTTGCCCAGGTGCAGGTGGAACGGATCGCCGAAGGCGTAGGGTTTGGTCTCGTCGTCGCGCTCGCCGCCATAGCCACGCTCTGGCAGCCGGTGCGCGCCGAAGGCGTCTTTCTGCAACTGCGCGAAGATGTCTTCGAGCGCCTTCTGGCCGATGCGCCGGATGCCCTTGGAGGTCAGTTCGTAGCGGTCGCCGTTGCGCTTGACCAGCCCTTCCTCCTCCAACTCGCGCATCATCCGCTGGATCTGCTCCAGCGCCTGCGCCTCCTCATCGCCGACGAGGTCGCGCATCTTCTCCGGGTCCAGCCCCTCGATCTCGCCACTGCGCCGCGCGTCGCGCAGTTGCCCCTCCAGTTCGTCCATCTCCTGGAGCATGCCCATCAGGCTCTTTGCCTCGGCCAGCGAGAGCGGCTCGTCGCCGCTGAGCTTGAAGCGCGTGCGCCGCTCGCCCATGCCGGGGGACGCCGCCTCCAGGTTCATCGCCAACTCCGCGAGGTCAACACGCAGCCGGTCGTCGCCAATGAGCTGGTCCACCATCTGCTGCAACTGCTGGCGCTGCTCCGGCGACATGCTGTCCATCACCGCCTGCATCGCGGCCTGCTGGCGCTGCATCTGCTCGATCAGGTCATCCAGATTGTTGATGCCGGGGCCGAAGTAGTCGCCATACTTCTGCATGAAGCTGTCGAAGTCCGGCTCTTTGCCCTCGGCGCGGTCGCGCAACATCTGGTTCAACTCGCGCACCATCTCGCGCATGCGCGCCAGGTCCTCCGGCGACATGTTCTGGATCGCCTGCTGCATCCCCTGGAAGTACGACTGCATAACCTGCTGCTGGAGCATCTGCAGGAGTTCCTGGAATTTTTCTCGCGCCTCGGCGTCCATGAAGTCGTAGTCGCTCAGCTGCTCGATCTGCCCGGCAGGTTCCGGCGGCAACTGGTCGAGGAAGTCGAACTTCTTCTTCGCCATGTTTTCGAGCACGCGCTTGAGCGCCTCGGGGTCCATGCCTTCAGGTAGTTGCGGCTGCCCAGCGGCCTGACCAGATTGGCCGGATTGCCCACCACGCTGCTGACCGCTCTGCTGCCCAGACTGGCTACCCTGCATCTGGCCTTGTTGTCCCTGCTGCCCCTGCTCGTCGGACTCGCCGGACTCGCCGGACTCGCCCTGCTGGCCATCCTGCGCCTGACCCGAATGGTCGCCATCTTGCGGTTGGCCAGATTGCTGGCCTTGCTGTTGATTTTGCGGTCCAAGTTGGCTGTCGAGCCTACGCTGGATGCCCTCGCGCTCCAGCTGCTTGATCTCCTCAAGCCGCTGCTTGATGTCGTCCATTACGCCGTCCATGTTGTAGCGCTGCTGGCGGCGGTTGCGCATCTGGCGCAGCCGCTCCATCAGGTCTTGCAGGCCCATGCGGCGCTGGCCGTCGCGGTCGGTGAAGCCCTCGCGCATCAAGCGCTCCAGCGCGCGGCGCAGATCGCCGTGGCGCATATAGTCATCCGAGAGCGTGTCGAGGATGCTCTCGGCGTCCAGATCATCCAGACGCTGCGAACCGTCCCAGCGCGAGTAGCGGAACGGCTTACGCGTGCGAAATCGGTCAAACATGAGATCGCTCCGAAATTCTCTGCGCTAGAAAGGGTGTCAGGGAAGCCGTCTACTCATCACAGCGACGGCCTCCCTGATGTGACGCGAACGTCTTAGCGCCGGTAGCGCGTCTGCCCCTTGACCTCGTCTTTGTTGAGGCGCTTGTTGAGGTGCAGCCCTTCGAGGATGAACTCGACCGCCGAGGCGACCATCGCCGGGCTGCCGTGGCCGTGCAGCTTCTGCACCGCCGGCTTGAGTCCACCAACGCGCGCGAGCTGGTTGACGTACTCCATCGAGGGCTGCATGTCCGAGACATTGACGTTCAGGCCCTTGTCGAAGCCTGCCACCAACTGCTCGAACTCGCTAACCTCGAAGTTCTCGCGGAAGACCCGATTGATCGCCTGCCGCACGAGCTTCTCGACCACCTTCTCCTCTTTGACGTCGCCGACGGTGTCGAGCTCGATCTTGCCCGCCGTCGAGGCGATGACCGCGCTCAGGTCACTGACGCGTGGAACGGCCTGGCGCTCCTTGAGCCGAATCGCGCGGCGCACAGCGTTGCTGAGGATGTTCTCGTAGTTGGTGATCGAGACGCGCACGCTGACGCCGGAGCGCTGGCTGATGTCGCTGCTGAGGCGCGCCTGGTGCGTGATCTCGGCGACGATCTGCTTCATGAAGTCGGGATAGGCCACCTCGATGCCCTCAGCCTCGAACGGCGTGGCCTCGGCCTCCATGATGGCGATCTCATGCTCGACGGTGCGCGGATAGTGCGTGCGAATCTCCGAGCCGAGGCGGTCCTTCAGCGGCGTGATGATACGCCCGCGATTGGTGTAGTCCTCCGGGTTGGCGCTGGCCACCACGAAGACGTCCAGCGGCAAACGAATCTTGTAGCCGCGAATCTGCACGTCGCGCTCTTCCATGATGTTGAGCAAGCCAACCTGGATGCGCTCGGCGAGGTCGGGTAGTTCGTTGAGGCAGAAGACGCCGCGATTGGTGCGCGGCACAAGGCCATAATGAATCGTCAGCTCGTCGGAGAGGTAGCGCCCCTCGGCGACCTTGATCGGGTCCACCTCGCCCACGAGGTCGGCGATGGTGATGTCCGGCGTGGCAAGCTTCTCACCGTAGCGCTGATCGCGCGTGATCCAGTGGACTGGTGTGTCGTCGCCCTCCTCGGCGATGCGTGTCTTGCACGCCTTGCAGAGCGGCGCGAACGGGTCGTCGTTGATCTCGCAGCCGACGATGGCGGGCGTCTCCTCGTCGAGGAGGTTGATCAGGCTGCGCGCGATGCGTGTCTTAGCCTGGCCACGCTCGCCCAGCAGGACGATATCTTGTCCGGAGAGGATAGCGTTCTCGATCTGCGGCAAGACGGTCTCTTCATAGCCGACGATGCCGGGGAAAACCTCTTCACCGTCGCGCATCTTGCGCATCAGGTTTTGGCGCATCTCCTGCTTGACGGGAAGAACTTGGTAGCCGCTCTCGCGCAGTTGGCCGAGGGTGGCGGGTTTCGTGGACTTTGGCATGCGAACGGGTGACTCCTTCGAGTGACTTGACGAGCGCTACGAGCGACGACTATTCGAAGAATGGCTGGGAGGACGGCCACAGGAGGGGCAGCGTCCCTGCCGCTGGCGAGGTGTTTGATGTGGGCGCCGAGCTGGCGTGATAGAGAGCCAGTCCGGGTATTGTACGCCGGAGCGCAAGCGTCGTGTACCGGACAAATGGGCAGGCACCCGTTTACATCTCTGGCGCCAAAGATACACGATGAGCGGCGCGCAACCGAACCGCTCATGCTGTCATTGTATGGCCGGGATTGCGGGATGGCAAGAATGCCAAGGGAATGCGCCTGAGCTTTTGACCTAAGAGCTACGGATACTTCGGGGTAAAACTGACTAGATAGCTTCGACCGTAGGTGTCTACCATGGTGACTGAATAGGTCGTCGCGCTGTTACTGCATGATTGGTTGAGCGAAATATACAGTGTGTAGACTGCGCCATTGGCAAGCGAGCCCTGAGCAGGTAAGTTCCCACGGCCAGTAGGTGGATTCGCAGGTCCCCAGCGAAAGTTAGAAGGGGTGGGCTTGATGGGATCTACCCAGTTCCACCCCATCATCTTCCCATTTCCAGGATTCTTGATGCTCATCGAGCCAGTAAATATACAGAAGCTACCACCCGACTTGGAAATCCAGGTAACGCCACTGACCGTCAATCTTGGAATCGGTGGTGGTGGTGTGGTGGCAGTAGGCTGCGGCGTAGGGGAAGGAGTCGCGGTAGGCTCAAGAGTCGCTGTTGGGCGAATGGTCGCGGTAGGCGCGAAGCCAAGGACGGGCAGTTGCATCTGGCGAGCGAGGCTGAGGCTCGCTGTGCCACATAGCAGTACCACCAGCGCCGTCGCCGCCACCGCCACGAGCAGTGTGCGCGTTGTCAACTGCGGTCGCCCTGTCCCGCCTTTTCCGCCGCTGGGTACAGCCCAAATCGCACGAGTGGCGCGTGGAGAGAGCGGATGCGTCGGTTCATCCGCGCGACTCAGGCGCCTTGGCCGGGAGAGGATGATATTCTCGCGTGTCGCCCGGCGTAGGCCTGGTAACCCGGTGAGGAGGCTCCTTCCGCGTGGAAAGACTGCCCGACGCGCGGCGAAAGCGAAGCTGCTGGCGTCGGGATAGCGCGCCGCCGGCTCGGAGGCGAGCGCGATCATGATGACATCCTCGAGCTCCTCGGTGATGCCAGGAACGAGCGTCGAGGGCGGGTCAATCTTGCCCATCAGCGAGAGCGCCGCCACTTCATACGGTGTATCGGCCTCGTGCGGCGCATGCCCGGTGAGAAGCTCGTACAGCACAGCCCCCAGCGCGTAGATGTCGGCGCGCTGATCCATTGGCTCGCCACGCAACTGCTCCGGCGCCATGTATTCAGGCGTCCCCACAGGCAGGCCGGTGGCCGAAAGCGTCTGCGCCGCGCGCCCTACTCGCGACGGCATCACTGGACGAGCGATGCCGAAATCGGTCAGATACGCCTCGCCCTTATCGTCGAGCAGGATGTTCTCCGGCTTGACGTCCCGATGCAC
>DATAOM010000556.1:0-9048 GCA_036265775.1 Ktedonobacterales bacterium
GAGAGACGGCCTTCTATTGTGAGAACCCTGCGGGCGTCATTGGTATGTGATGACATCCACTGGCCCTTACCCGCGCGCAGTATAGCATATGGTCGGGCTAGCCTGCACGGTTATCTGCGCACACCATGAGGGCAAATGATGTGACCGTACTGTGATGGGTCGTCCCATTGAAATTGCCTTGTGTTTCTGGTAATATGTTTCGTCGGGGCCAAGACATACCCCTAACGAACAGTGTGGTTCATGCCACAGGAAGTGGCGGCAAGAGGAGTGAAGGACGCAATGCGGCAAGACAGCTACGAGACCATTTTGCGCGCGGTAGGACGGATCCTGGATCAGGCAGAGGCACAACGTTTCAGTGTCAGGAGTTCGGAGAGTGGTCTGGTGGTCGAGGCGTTCGACGCAAGCGGGGAGAAGAGCCTCGGCGAGACGCTGGACCTGGGCGAATTAGTCCAGCTCGTCGATTGGGTTCATACGACGAGTGAGACGTCTGAGTATGTGCGCGCCAGCGCCGCAGATGCGGGTACCCTCGAGCAGTTCCTGCGCGAGCGGCAAGTTGCAAGCAAGGAAAGCCGCGAGGGCGAACTGGTCGGCGCTCTCTAAGTTCAAGCGCAGCAGCGGTTCTCACCGAAAGCCACGTCTGGATCGCCGGGCGTGGCTTTTCCGCACTTGCTCCGTTCATCTCATCGGCACTGTATAATACAAGCATGCCGCTGAAGACCTTCCAATATCGCCTGTATCCAACTAAGAAACAGCAACGGCTTCTCTCCAGTCAGTTGGAGGAGTGCCGCTGGCTGTGGAATGCGCTGCTGGCCGAGCGCAAACAGGCGTGGGAAGAGCGACAGGAAATACTAGACTACTATGAGCAAAAGGCTGCTCTGCCTGGTTGGAAGGCCAATGAGCGACCTTCTCTCAAGGAGGTGCATTCTCAAGTCTTGCAGGATGTGGTCTTGCGGCTGAAAAAAGCGTTTGACGCCTTCTTCCGCCGCCTGAAGGCTGGTGAGGAGCCAGGGTATCCACGCTTCAGGGGTAAAGGGCGCTACAATTCGCTGACCTATCCGCAGTGGGATCATGGCGTGAGTTTGAGCGCATCGAGCAAGCGATTACTCCTGTCCAAGATCGGTGACCTCAAATTAGTGTACCATCGCCCCATCGAAGGTATACCTAAGACAGCGACTATTCGGCAGACATCTACGGGCAAGTGGTACGTCACAATCACCTGTGAGTGGGAACCGATCTGCTTGCCTCCGACTGGACAGGAAGTAGGGGTCGATGTCGGACTTAGTACCTTTGCTACTTGCTCAGATGGGCGGATCATACCCAATCCCCGCTTCTTTCGTCAGGAGGAGCGTGCCTTGGCGAAGGCGCACCGCAAGCATCAAAAAGCCTTCGGCGCTCACAAGGCGATTCGCGTGACCCTCACAAAAGAGGTACAGAAAGCACACCCTGACTTAGGTAGTGATTCCATCTGGCAGCAGGTGAGCAAAGATGCGAGTGAACAGCTAGCGTGGCGAGTGCGTCAGCGATGCCGCAAGGTGGTAGCGCATACCTATGAACGTATCCGCTGGCGTAGGGTCAATTTCGTGCATCAGGAGAGTCGTCGTCTGGTCGATGAGTATGATTTGTTAGCCCTGGAAGACCTCCCGGTACGGGCAATGATGGCCAATCATACCTTGGCTAAGAGCATTGCGGACGCAGCGTGGCGGCAATTTCTCACATTGATCGCCTGCAAGGCAGCATGGGCCGGCAGGCGCTTCAGTGCGGTGAATCCCGCGTATACGTCGCAAGACTGCTCAGAGTGTGGCGCACGCAAGAGCGATCTCACGTTAGATGAGCGGGTCTATCACTGTCCCTCCTGTGGACTGACGATGGACCGCGACCGTAATGCAGCGTTGAATGTGCTGGCACGTGGACGAGCGTGCTTGGCTTCGGCCTAAAAGCCCCTGGCTTGAGCCATAGGGAGTCGTCACCATATAATAGATGGGATGCGCGCCTGCTGGCGCTCATCTTGCTTTCCACTCTCTTTCTTTTCTCAACACTCCTGAACGAGGCCAGACCCGCATGCCTGCCAAACGATCAACCGTCAAGAATACTGCCAACACCGCCGAGTGGACGCCGCCCAGCTTGAGCGGCGACGAGATACGCGCGCGCTTCGTCGCGTACTTTACCGAGCGCGGCCACCTCGCCGTGCCAAGCTCATCACTCATTCCGCGCAATGACCCCACCGTGCTGCTGACCACCGCCGGCATGCAGCAGATGATTCCCTACTTCCTCGGCAATGAGGCGCCGCCATCGCGTCAGATGACCTCGGTGCAGAAGTGCTTCCGCACCACCGACATCGACTCGGTCGGTGACACCTCGCACCTGACCTTCTTCGAGATGCTCGGCAACTTCTCGGTCGGAACCTATTTCAAGCGCGAGGCGATCCAGTATGCCTGGACGCTGCTCACCGAGGGCTACGGCCTGCCAGCCGAGCGACTCTATCCCACCGTCCATCCCGACGACGCCGAATCACCGGGCTACTGGCACGAGGTCACTGGCATTCCGCCCGAGAGCCTGACACGCCTCGAGGATAACTGGTGGGGGCCACCGGGCGCGTCGGGTCCCTGCGGTCCGGATTCGGAGATTTACTTCGACCGCGGCGTCGAGCGCGGTTGTGGGAACGCCGACTGCGCGCCGGGCTGCGAGCGCTGCGACCGCTTCCTGGAGATCTGGAACCTGGTCTTCATGCAGTATTTCCAGGATACCGACGGGACGCGCACGCCGCTCAAGCAGCCCAACATCGACACCGGCATGGGGCTGGAGCGGCTGGCGACAGTACTTCAGGGGGTGGAGTCGGTCTACGATACCGACCTCTTCCGTCCAATCATCGATGAGTTCGCTACGCTGGTCGGAACCGAGTATGGCAAGAACGGCGAGCACGATCAGTCGCTGCGCGTGATCTCCGATCATGGCCGCGCGCTCGTCTTCCTCGCGGCGGATGGCGTGCTGCCGAGCAACGAGGGGCGCGGCTATATCTTCCGGCGGGTGCTGCGTCGCGCCGTGCGCCATGGACGCCTCCTCGGTCTGGAGGGGCCGTTCCTGGCGAAGGCCGCCGACACGGTGATTGATCTGTTCAAGGGACACTACGCCGAACTGGCGGAGCGCCGCGACCGTATCATTGAGGTGCTGAGCGTCGAGGAGCGCAAGTTCAGCCAGACGCTGGCGACGGGCTTGCAGTTGCTCAACCGCGAGATAGCGGCGCTGAAGGAGCGCGACGCGACGGAGATGCCGGGCGAGGTCGCGTTCCGCCTCTACGACACACATGGCTTCCCGCTCGAATTGACCGAGGAAGTCGCCCGCGAGCATGGCCTGAGTGTAGACCACGCCGGGTACGAAGGCGCGATGCTGCGCCAGCAGGAGCAGGCCCGCCAGACGGCAGGGTTCGTGCGCGAAAACGAGGAAATGGCATGGACCCAACTGAGCAAGAACCTACCGGCGACGAAGTTCACGGGCTACCACGGAGTGGACGGCGCGAGCGAGATCCTCGCCCTGCTGGTGGACGGCAAACCGGCCGACGAGGTGATCGCGCCCCAGGCGGCGGGCCTCGTCCTCGCCGAGACCCCGTTCTACGCGGAGGCCGGCGGCCAGATCGGCGACCAGGGGACGGTCAACGCGACGACCGGGACGTTCCGCGTGGCCGATACCCAGCGTCCCGTTCCCGGCCTGATCGTCCACTACGGCCAGATGATCGAAGGCCACCTGCGCGTCGGGACGGAGATTCGCGCCGAGGCGGATTTGGCGCGCCGCCAGATGATTATGCGCAATCACAGCGCCACCCATCTGCTCCACCGCGCCCTCAAGGACGTCCTGGGCGACCAGGTGAATCAGCATGGCAGCCTCGTGGCCCCCGACCGGCTCCGGTTCGATTTCAACCTGCCCCGCGCCGTGACGCGCGAGGAGATGGACGAGATCGACCGCCGCGTGAACGACTGGACGCTCCAGGATTTCCCCGTCAAGACCGAGATACTGCCCTACCGCGAGGCGATCGCGACCGGCGCGATGGCCCTGTTCGGCGAGAAGTATGGGGACGAGGTCCGCGTCGTGACGATGGGCCCGAGCAAGGAGCTATGCGGCGGGACCCACGTCGCGGCGACTGGCCAGATCGGCCCGTACCTCACGACGCAGGAGACGAGCGTCGGCGCGAATATCCGCCGCGTCGAGGCGCTGACGGGGACCGGCGCGCTCGGCCATCTGCGCCGCCGCAGCGACCTCGTGAGTTCCCTGGCGACGCGCCTGCAGACCGCGCCCGACCCGACGGCCATCGAGGAACGCATGCGCCAGATGCAGGACGAACTGGCCGAGGCCCGGCGTACCCTCCAGCAGGCCCAGCGCGCCCAGGCCCGCGAGGAGGCCGCCCGTCTGGCGGCTACTCCCGAGGAGGTCCATGGAATTCACACCGTGATCGCCCAGGTCTCGGTCCCCGACGACAAGGCCCTCCGGGAGATGGGCGACGCGATCCGCGACCGGATCGGTTCGGGGGTGATCCTGCTGGCGAGCGAGATCGAGGGCCAGGCGCGTTTCATCGTGACGGTGGACACGAGCCTGACGGCGCGCGGCGTCCACGCGGGGAAGATCGCCCAGGCGGTGGGCGAGCGCCTGGGGGGCAAAGGCGGGGGCCGACCCGATTCGGCGCAGGGCGGCGGCAAGGACCCCGGCCAGCTTCGGGCCGCCCTCGACCACGCCCGTGAGGTGATCGCCAGCCAATTAGGTTAGGCAAGATGGCGCCTGTGTGGCAGGAGCGCGTTTGTGCGTGCGATGCTCTTCCGTACAGGCGCCACTTCCGCGCCTCATGTCCCATCTCATCGGAGTCTCACTCATGCCATTCCCATCGACTTCGCTCTCGCTGCCGGATGGGATGAGCGTGCGCGAGTATCTGGCTACGCGCACGGCGCCATGGCGTGAATTGCCGCCGCTCCCACGCGAGGAGCTTGACGCCGCCGCGGAGCTGACGCCGCTGCAGGCGCAACTGCTGTACAATCGCGGCTACACGACGCCTGAGGCGATGCGCGCCTTTCTCAATACAGACTGGCGCGCCAGTGGTCCACTGCCGGATTTGGAGTTAGCGGTGGCGCGGCTGCGGCTCGCCATCGAGCGCGGCGAGCGTATCGTCGTCTTCGGCGACTTCGACGTGGATGGTGTGACCTCGTGCGCCGTGGTGTTGCTGGCGTTGCGCGCGTTGGGAGCCAAGCCGGAGCCATACGTTCCCTCGCGGCTGGACGATGGGCGTGGCCCCAGCCGCGCCGCGATTGACGCGATCTGCGAACGTGGCGCCGACCTGCTGCTCACCACCGACTGCGGCGTCACCAACGCCGACGAACTGGCCTACGCCGCGTCGCGCGGATTAGAGGTTATTGTCACCGACCACCACTCGCCGCAGGGGCCGCTCGCGCCTGCCCTCGCGCTGGTCAATCCACGCCTGGGGCCGGAGACCTCGCCAGATTGGGAGCTGAGCGGCGTGGGCGTCGCCTTCCGCCTCGCCGAAGCGCTGCTGGCAAGTAAGCAGCCCCAAACGGTGGCGCCGCTGCTGGATCTGGTGGCGCTGGGCACGCTGGCCGATGTGGCTTGGCTTAGCCCAGTAAACTGGGCGCTGGCGCGGGCGGGGTTGGCGCGAATGAACGCGCAGCCACGCCCGGGACTGAAAGCGCTGATCCGGCGAGCGGGTCTTGCGCCCGGCGAAATCGGCGAGCGCGAGATCGGCTTCAAGCTCGCGCCACGGCTGAACGCGGGCAGTCGCATGGGCGAGCCACGTTTGCCACTGGACCTCTTACTTGCCGAAGACGTGGGCGCCGCTACCGCCCTCGCCGCGCGACTGGACGCGCTCAACATCCAGCGGCAGGAGTTGACCGAGCGTGTTCTCGCCGAGGCGAGCGCACAGATCGCAGGCGCGCCAGATAGGCTGGTCGTTGTCAGTGGCGAAGACTGGCCAACCGGGCTGCTTGGACTGGTGGCGAATCGCCTGCTGGACCGCTATGGCGTCACGGCGGTGGTTGTGAGTCGCAGCGGCGATATCTGCCGGGGATCGGCGCGCGGGCCGGATGGCGTGAACCTCGTCGAGGCGCTGGGTCGGGAACGCGCCCGTTTACGCTATTTTGGCGGGCATGCGCGCGCCGCCGGATTCACCGTCGCGGCGGGCGATCTGGACGCTGTCATCGCCACGCTACGCGCGTCCATCCAGCCAGCGGGAACAGACACAAACGCGACAGGCGCAAGTCAGGCTGAGATCGTCGCCGACTGCTCACTGCCGTTGAATCGTGTCACATGGAGCTATTACGAGAAGATCGGCGCGCTGGCTCCCTTCGGCCAGGGGTTCCCCGAACCCGTGTTCGTGGCCAAGCGCGTACACCTGCTGCGAAGCTGGGCGAGCGGCGCAGAGGGACGCAACCTGCGACTGTTGCTGCGCGATGGCGAGCGCACGCTGAATGTCCTCTGGGCGCAGCACGGCTGGCTCGCGGGCGCGCTCCGCGCCGAGCCTGACCTCATCCTTGATGTCGTTTATACCTTCGACGCATTCAGGCGCACAGCCGCCACCGAGCGCGAGCTCCTTGCGCGTGTGGTGACGGCGCGCCTGAGTCCTGTAAGTTCCTGACCGGCGCTGGTAGCAGGGCTAGTAGCGCCAGAGCGAACGCGGGAAGTGGTTGGCGGTGGCGAGATACCGGTCCTCATCCGCCTCGATGAGTAGCTTGTGCATCAGCACGACATCCGCCTCTGGCAGGCCAGCGACCTCTGGCTGCAGGCACAGCCGCTCCATCACGCGGCCACGCTCCTCGACCAGCACCTGACCTGGGCCGCGTGGGATGCGGTAGACTCGATCAGGTCGCGTTGGGCTGGGGATCTCCAGGAAGCCTGTCGTCAGCAGATGACGGTACTCCTCCTGCGAAAGCATGTCGCGCAGGAGCGTCTCCGCGCGCCGCTCCGCCGGGACCGGCCACCAGGGATGGAGACGCAGCCACGGCGAGAGGCGTGATGAGATGGCAGGCGCATTGGAGAGGAACGTTCCGCCTTTGCCCAAGAGCAAAAGGAGAGCGATCCCGGCGCCAATCATAGCCGCCCAGGAAGTGATATCCATCGTGTCGAGTCGCTCAACCACCCACGACACGCGGGATCATGACGATCTGTTCCGCAGTGCGGTCGAACTTCTCGATGCGCTCGGCGGGCTTCCCAGGGGAGACCATGACCGCCGAGGCTCCACGGCGTCGCTGCTCTTCGAAGATGCGCTCTGCTTCCTGCACAGCGGCTTCCGCTTCGGGATCATGCACCGCCAGCGCGGCGGAGTCCCACGTGACACGGTCATCGCCGTGGTGGGACAAAACTCGTAACACCCCCATTGACGCATTCCTCCTCTTCGGCGGGCGCGGCGGCCCGCGCACTGTGTTTGCGAAGACTTGGGTCCTGCTGCATCAGACGCCATCCGTGCCGTCTGGTGGGTGGAGGGCCGAACCAACTCCTACGAGGTCCGACAGGAGGGGCGGCGCTCTGGCCGCCGGTCATCCGGCCTTTTCCATCGCCGGGTGATACAGGGAGTATGACATCACGCATGAGTAGAAGTCAAATGATGTTATGTTTCCTACGCGCCAGAGGGTCCACTTTCTCACATGCCTCGGCGCGCCATCTCACGCAGTTCCTGTGCGAAGCCGCGTAACTCCAACCACTCGCGCGAGGCGCCAGTGACGACGACGGGGACGCGCCGCATGCCAGTGGGGCTGGCCGCGCCAGTCAACTGCATCCCGACGCGCAACTCGGTGAGGAACTGGTCGAGGAAGGCGTGTAGCGCCTCCTCGCCCTCGCTCGCCGCCTTGAGGAAGGGGAAGCCCATGCCGACGAGCGTCGCACCCAACGCCAGCGCCCGCGCCGCATCCAGCCCGGAACGCACGCCGCCGGTTGAGATCAGTGGCAGCCCCGGCGCGCCCATCTGCGCCTCGACGACCGAGAGCGGCGTCGGGATGCCCCAATCGCGATAGACAACGCCGATGCCCTCGGCGCGTGTGTCGCCGCGTGAGCGCGCGCGAAAACTCTCCAGCGCGGCCATGCTGCTGCCCCCCGCGCCACCCACATCAATCGCCGAGACTCCAGCGCGTTTGAAGTCGCGCGCCTGCTCATAGCTGATGCCCGCGCCGGTCTCTTTGGCGATCACCGGGACACCGACCTCTTCGGCGATCTGGTGGACGGCGGCGAGCGCGCCCTTCGCGCGGCCATCGCCCTCCGGCTGTGAGGCTTCCTGCAGGTAGTTGAGGTGAATCGCCAGCGCGTTGGCGCCGATCATCTCGACCGCCGCGCGCGCCTGCTCCGCAGTAAAGGCCGCGCGTTCCTTCTGCTCGATCAGTTGCGGCGCGCCGATGTTGGCGACCAAGAATGCGGTCGGCGCGTTGGCCCGCGCGATGCGATAGGTCTCCTCCAGCGCCTCGGCGCCAAGAGCGGCGCGCTGGCTGCCGACGCCCATCGCCAGGCCGTACTCCTCGGCGACTTTGCCCAGCCGCTCGTTGATCGCCGCTACGTCAGGATGCCCACCGGTGAGCGAGGAGATCCACAGCGGATGGCGCAGTTGTACGCCGAGGAAGTCCACCGAGAGGTCAATCTCGTCGAGGTCCACCTCCGGGAGCGCGCGATGCACGAGGCGGATATCCGCCCACGACGCCGCCTGTGGCGCGGAGATGTCGTTTTGCAGCGAGATGTTGACGTGCTCGGTCTTGCGCTGCTTGATCTGCTCGGTCATGGCGCGCTCCTCTCTCCCCCCGCAACGTCATCCCGCATTGTACGCACGCTTCACTGGCGGCTGCATCGCGGGTAGCCGCGTCGCCAAAGGTCGCACTCTCTTTGACAGCCTGCCAGCAGGACGTTACACTTCCCACCATCTCCCCACAAAGCGTTCAGCAGGCTAAAGGAAGC
Source organism: Ktedonobacterales bacterium (assembly GCA_036265775.1). Classification (GTDB taxonomy): domain Bacteria; phylum Chloroflexota; class Ktedonobacteria; order Ktedonobacterales; family JADMIN01; genus DASWAC01. The sequence goes on from DATAOM010000556.1 coordinate 8,923, forward strand.
GCGCATGACCGCGATCTGCATCGCCAATAACAAGGGCGGCGTCGGCAAGACCACGACGGCGGTAAATCTGGCCGCCGGGCTGGCGCGCCTCAACCAGCGCGTGCTGCTGATTGATCTGGACGGACA
>DATAOM010000557.1:0-3193 GCA_036265775.1 Ktedonobacterales bacterium
CGTTCGTCCTGCCTCCGGTGCCATCATCATGGCCGGTATCGTGAATCCGATCAGCGCGTGGAATCCCTGGGTGGCGGCGGTCATTGGCGGTGTGTTGGCCCTGATCATGCACACCATCAAGTCGGCCACCCGCCCGGTCGTGACTGCGACGACAGTCGGCGTCGGCAACCCGCTGATGAGCATTGGCGAAGACATTGGCGCGCTGATCACGACGATTCTGGCGATCTTCCTGCCAATCATCGGCGTCATCGTGCTGGCGATCGCCCTGTTGATCTTGGCGCGTCCCATCAGCCGTGGATTGCGCGCGCTCTTCGGCTGGGATCGCCAGCCGGCCACCGCCGTTAGCTCCAGCGCCGATCCTGATCAGACACTTCCCGGCGTCTGACCCACTTGGTAGTCACACTCACCAGTTCTCATAGCCGCCGATGCGCCGCAGCAGGGTTTTGGCCGGTTCGCCGGTGTAGGGAACCTCGCTGGCGGCGCTTCTTCCTGTGACTTGTCGCAACAGATTCTGCGCCGCCGGGATGTCGCCCTGGTTCACGTACTCGCGCGCCAGTGCGATGCGCACCCGTGTCCTAACATCAGGTTCATGCGTGTTTTCGGCGAATCGCCATATCGTCGCGAGGATGTCCCGGCGCGTGTCGCTATCCTCGACAAACTGGCTCTGACGAACGATCGCGAGACGCGCTAACATGGCGCCACCCTCATCAAACTCCTCGTCGCTCCGCTTCATTCCCTCCATCGCATGGATCTGCGCAATGGAGAGCAGCTTGCGCATAACACCGTCGTCGCCACGTGCTTTAGCGCGGTCGGCGAGATCCAGCGTGGCGTCGGCCAGAGCGGTATAGAGGCGCGTAAACACGGCAGGATGCGGCATGGCGTCGATCCGACTGGCGATATCCATGAAGATGGGCGCCGCTTCGTCAGGCCGGCCAAGATACCGCAGATTGACGGCGCGCATCCACGCGATGCGATCCCGCTCCACGTCGGGGTTGCGCGACGCGAAATGGAGCCGATGCGCTTCATCGAGGAGCCGCAGCGCCTCCTCGTAGCGCGCCTGGAAGAGGGCGACACCAGCCATAGCGAAGACGACGCTGAGTTCGAGATCCGGCTCGGCGGCGATCTCAGACCCTTTGAGGTCCTCGAGGATCGCGCGGCTGGCGCGGAGGTCTGCTAGCGCGGCGCGCGGCCGCATATAAACACGCCTGGTATTCCCTGAGATAGAGAGGAGTGCGGCGGTCGCGCGCCGGTCATGCAACTGAGTGGCGCATTCCCGGGCGCAGTCGAGCATCTCGAGGGCCATTCTCGGTTCGTCCATCTCTCTGGCGCATTGGGCAAGGATGTAGTGCAGGTTCATGCGCTGCTGAAGGCACATGCTTTCTCCCACATGGGGAATCGCGATGGCGAACGCCTTATGTGCGGCAGCAAGGTTGTTCGGATGGCCCTGGATATACCTGTATGCCTCGCCGAGCGCGCCAGCGATGGCTGCCGAGTAACCCGGTTCAGCATGCCATCCAGGCAGATCAGGATAATGGAGGGTGGAGCGGGAAGAGGTACGCATGCAGCATCGTCCCCACACTTCATTTGAGCCTAATGCGAAGCTGGCGGATACAGAAACTTGCAGAGGAGAAAAAGAGAGGCGTTACGCCGTCCGTGCGAACGAGCGACGCAACGCCAGTATACAGCAGAGTTCAGTCCCTACCTAGCAGCCAACCGGGGAGCCAGGACACTGTGGGCGAGGCGCAAGAGCGAGCGCGCTATGGGTCATCTGGCTCGCGCTTGAGCGGACGGGCGACGCGATCAGCGGCGCGGCGAGCGCCCCAAGGAGCACGAGCAGGGCGAGCGTGCGCGTCGCCCAACGAGGAGCAAAGGTCAATCGCGGCATGGCGATACAGTCCTTTCGGAAACTCTCACCGAGATGAGGGGAAGGCGGCGCATGGAATGCGCTGCGCATAGGCGCCTGGACGCTCATGTCGGGTGGATCGCGTCGCGCCAGGCGTCTTGTAGAGGGGAACCTGGGGTTCTACATGGCGGGCCTCCTTTGCGACTGGGGGATGGGTCGCTCGGGAGAGGGAAGTACGCCTGTGTCGCCGGAAAGAGGAACATGCGGAGGAGCAGGCGGAAGAACTGACCCAGAGGCGTCAGATTTCTGTCAACCTTCGTCAGACTTCCGTCAAACTTGCAGGCCAGCGTCTTGACACCACCTGGCCGCCACGCCTATACTCCGGCAGGTGGCGTTCGCCACTTTTGACGCTGGGTGTGTTGTAAGAGGGAGACGGTTCCTATGAGTGGGATGACGGGAGGAATCGCCCTGTGCGATAGCCGCCTCATCACCATCCTTCCCCCTCGCCTGCGTGCGAGCGCGTGGATGCTGGGCGGATTTCCGGCCGGCGTCTCTGTCTTCGCCGAAGGTGGCCGTACCGCGCCCAGTACGTCCTTTTTGGGCCTCGTGAGACCGCGTCACTGTTGACGTCAGCAAACTGAGGCCATCCAGTCGAGGATCATGGGCGCACGCACGACGCGCGGCCCGTGATCCTTTTTTGTGTGTTTACGGCCCGCTGTCTCACCTGCTCATGATTCATTTCCGCCCGCAGGCGCGCAGACGCGCCTGGGCGACACGCACAGTCTGGAGGTAGGCGCTTGTCCAGCCAATCACTTTCGTCGTCCGCCGCCGTCTCCGCCGAAGCGCGCCTTACGCCGATGCATCTGCCACAGCGGCCAAGCCTGCTCAGCGCGGAGGAGCTAGCCCAGCTCGACCAGCATGACGCGCTCGTGATGGAGCACGTCTCCAAGCGCTTCGTGAAGAGTGGCGCGCCGCGCTGGTTCGCGCGAGGTGAGGCGCGCAAGAAAGGCCAGCGCATCGTGCGCGCCGTCGAAGACGTCTCGCTCACCATCAAGCGGCGCGAGATCCTCGGTGTCCTCGGCTCGAACGGATCGGGCAAATCCACCCTCATCCGCCTGATTTCGACGCTGCTGCTGCCGGATAGTGGCAGGGTCGAGGTCTTCGGGCATGATGTCGTACGCGAGGAGCGCGCGGTGCAGCGGCTCATCAACCGGGTGAGCGTCGAGGCGGCCTTCTTCCGCAAGCTCAGTCCGATGGAGAACCTGCTCTACTCGTCTCGTCTCTATGGTCTCTCGGGCGATGAGGCGCGGCGGCAGATCGCTGAGATTCTGACACGCCTAGGCATCAAGC
>DATAOM010000558.1:0-3830 GCA_036265775.1 Ktedonobacterales bacterium
AGGTCGCGGGATTTTCCAGCGCGGCGGGTTGCGGGCGGCGCTTTGGCTCGTGCAGCCAGAAGAGCGGGATCGCCGGGATGAAGGTGACGAGCGATGCGACCAGCACCCCCCAGCGCAACGGCACGGTCGAGTCCGCCGGGACAGCCAACTGACGCCCGACCAGTTCTGGCACGGCTCCGCCAATGAGGCTGCCGAGCGCGCCAACGCCCAGCAGCAAGAAGTTGTTCGCCGCGAGCACGAGCACACGCTGGTCGGGCTTGGAACTCTCGGTGAGGATGGGCAGGTTGGCGACCCAGTAGGCGTTGGCGCAGATGCCATTGAGCAGGGCAGAGAAGAGCAGCCATTGGGGCGTCGTGCTCAGGCCGATCATGAGCAGCGCCAGCGGATTGAGCAGTCCGCCGATCAGCAGGAGAGGCTTGCGGCCGATGCGGTCGGCGAGCATGCCGGTGGGGACGGAGGAGATGAGCGCGCCGATGGCGGGGACGGCGGTAAGGACGCCGATGAAGGTGCGGTCGTAGCCGAGGCTGGCGGCATAGAGGTTGATGGTGATGGCCGCGATGCTGAGTTGCAGGCCCTTGCCGAGCGTGAAGGCGAGCATGATGTAGATGTTGCGGTCGTAGCCACGCAGCGATGCGAGGCCGCGCTTCATCGCCTCGGACCATGACCGTCGCTGTAACATCGAACGTATAGCTTTCCAGGCAAGGGATGTGGACGCCGCTCATCATCGCCAGGGCGTCCTTGTATTAAAGCGCATCCGGCGGTACGCGCGCGACTCGAAGCCAATCGCGCTGGAGAATGGTATGTCACACTGTCTCAGTTTAGGAGAAGAAGCATTTTCGAGCATTATCCCGCGTTTCTGCTCATGGTGTGCGCTCAAGCGTCACAGAACGACTCCCAACAATCGCGGAATGTCCTTTGATTTCACAGATTGAGCGTGTCACAGTTCGGCGGAAAATGGCTATCTGTGACAAAGCCGGAATCGTAGCGCAAGCTGGCAATGGGCTGGATGTGCTACGCTGGAAACTACAAGGATATCTCAACGTCACAGTTGTATGCTACAGAAGGAGCGAGGGAGCGCGTGCGTGCGACGTCAGCCGGTATCGTCGTCGAATCTACAATCCGTCGGCTATGATCCACAGAACCGTATTCTCGAGATCGAGTTTCATGGCAATGGCGTGTACCAATATGAGGACGTGAGCCAGAATATCTATGCTGAGTTGATGGCCGCGCCCTCGAAGGGGCGCTACTTCGCCGAACGTATTCGCGACCGCTACCCCTGGCGTCGGGTGGAGTAAGACTGAGCGCCGCGCTTGCCATGCCTGATCCTGCGGCCCCCAACTTTTGCGATTATTCGGTGGTATACTAAGGGAAGCGTGCGCCCGTGAGTCAGCAGGACGCGCGCGACACACCTCCTTTTCGGACGTGGGCGGCCGCAAGGTCGCCCTTCTGGTGTGTCCGGCATAATGGGCATTGATTGGCATGGCGCGGATAGAGCGAGCATAACGACTGGCGCCCTTCGCGTTCGACTACGAGACAAGCGCAAGACAAGAGAGAAGATTGGCACTCATGCAGGAGATAGAAGAGACGCAGGGCGTACAGGGGCAGACGCGTGCCGGAACGACGAGCCACGTGCGTGAGGACATCCGCAACGTGGCGATCATCGCGCATGTCGACCATGGCAAGACGACGCTGGTGGACGGGCTGCTCAAGCAGAGCAAGGTCTTCCGCGAGAACCAGCAGGTCGGCGAGTTGATCATGGACTCGAACGAGCTGGAGCGCGAGCGCGGCATCACGATCCTGGCCAAGAACACCGCCATCATGTATCGCGGCGTCAAGATCAACATCATCGACACGCCGGGGCACGCCGACTTCGGCGGCGAGGTCGAGCGTGTGCTGAATATGGCAGATGGCTGCCTGCTGCTGGTGGACGCCGTCGAGGGGCCGATGCCGCAGACGCGCTTTGTCTTGAAGAAGGCGCTGGAGCTTGGCCTCAAGCCGATCCTGGTCATCAACAAGATTGATCGCCGCGACGCGCGCGTGGAGCAGGTGCTCACCTGGACGCAGGACCTGTTTCTGGAGCTGGCGACGCACGCCGACCAGCTCGACTTCCCGGTGATCTACGCTATCGCGCGCGACGGCGTGGCACGCTATGCGCCCGACGACGACAACGCCGACCTCGTCCCGCTCTTCGAGACGATTCTGGCGCACGTCCCCGCGCCAGTGGTGGACGACGAGGCGCCGTTCCAGTTGCTTGTCACCGCGCTGGACTACGACGACTACAAGGGCAAGTACGCCATCGGACGCATCACGCGCGGCAGGGTTCGCCCTGGCATGAGCGTCATGCGCATCGATCGCGAGGGCGAGATGACACGCAGCCGCGTCAGCCTGGTCTTCACCTATCAGGGCCTTGGCCGGCTGGAGGTGGAGGAGGCGACGGCGGGCGACATCGTGGCGCTGACGGGCATCGCGGACGTCAACATCAGCGAGACGCTGGCCGACGCCGAGCAGCCGGAGGCGCTGCCGGTGATCGAGATCGAGCAGCCGACGCTGAAGATGACGTTTGGCGTCAACACCAGCCCCTTCGCCGGACGCGAGGGCAAGTGGAGCACGTCGCGCCAATTGCGCGCGCGGCTCTATCGCGAGTTGGAGACGAATGTCTCGCTGCGCGTCGAGGATGGGGCGAGCGCGGATGAGTTCATCGTCTCCGGGCGGGGCGAGCTGCATCTGGCGGTGCTGATCGAGACGATGCGCCGCGAGGGCTACGAGCTACAGGTCTCGCGGCCAGAGGTCATCACGCGCGAGATCGAGGGCAAGACGATGGAGCCGGTTGAGCGGCTGGTGATTGACACGCGCGAGGAGTTTATCGGCGCGGTGAGCGAGAACCTGGCGACGCGCAAGGCGCGGCTGGCGAACATGGTCTACGACGGGCAGGGCAACGTGCGGCTGGAGTACGATATCCCGACGCGCGGCCTGATCGGCTTCCGCAACGCCTTCCTGACGCTGACGAAGGGCAACGGCGCGATGGCGAGCCTGCTGCAGGGCTACGAGCCGTGGGCCGGGGCCATCGGCACGGCGCGCAACGGCGCGCTGATCGCCTCCGAGGGCGGTGTCGCGTTGACCTACGGGCTGAACAACGCGCAGGCGCGCGGCCAGACCTTCATTGAGCCAGGCACACCGGTCTATGAGGGCATGATTGTCGGGCTGAACGTGCGGCCGGACGATATGGCGATAAACGTCTGCAAGGAGAAGAAGGCGACGAACGTGCGCTCCTCCACATCGGACATCGCCGTGCGTCTCTCGCCGCCGGTCAAGCACAGCCTGGAGCAGTCGCTCGACTTCATCAACCCCGATGAACTGGTCGAGGTGACGCCGCAGAACATCCGGCTGCGCAAGCGCCTCTTGACGCAGCATGAGCGGGCGCGGGCACGCGAGTACGAGCAGGCTGGCGCGCGCTGATCGTCGTAGCCAGACTTGCAGACTTCCAGATCAATGCCGTTTCGATTCATCGCAAGAAAGGGCGGGCTTATGGCGTCTGATGAGAGCGTGCGGTTTGTCAATCCGCCGACGCTGGCTGCGTCGCTGGGCTATACGCAGGTAGTGATCGCGCCGGCAGGGCGCACGGTCCACATCTCTGGGCAGATCGCGCTTGACGCCTCCGGCGCCATCGTGGGGGCAGGTGATTTTAGGGCGCAGGCGCGGCAGGTCTTCGAGAATCTCAAAGTGGCGCTGGAGGCTGGTGGCGCGAGCTTCGGCGATGTCGTCAAGATCACCATCTTCGTCCTCGACATGGCGAACCTGCCTGCGCTGCGCGAGATCCGCGATGAGTATGT
>DATAOM010000559.1:0-3971 GCA_036265775.1 Ktedonobacterales bacterium
ACGAAGTCCATCGAGGCGATCGGAACGGGAGGTGTCTTCGCCATCGCTGGCGGCATGTTCTTCATCGTCACCGTCATCTTGTTCGAGACGCTCAACGTCACGCTGGGTGATCCAGTCCAGCGGCTGTTGCTCGCGGGAGGAGCGGGGCTGATCCCACTCATCGCGGTCAGCGCCGTCTACGACGCCTCGCAGGCGCCGGAGCGCCAGGAGTTTCGCCGGGGCTTCGGCAAGATTTTGGCGGTGCTGATGCAGGCGCTGCTGGCGCTTTCGCTGATCGTGATGCTGATCTACATCCTTGTGATACCTTTCAGTTTCTCCCAGCCCTTCAGCCCGTTCAGCGACCGCGAGACACTCATCGCCTACAATGTCGTGCTGATCGGTGTGATGGGCGTGCTGCTCGGCGCCACACCTTTTGCGAGCGGCGACCTCGCGCCAGGCATGCAGCGGCTCGTTCGCGCAGGCATCATCCTGCTGGCGGTGATGGTTGCGGGAGTGAGCGTCTACGCGCTTGCGGCGGTGTTGTATCGCACGGCGCAAGATACGCTGACGATGAACCGCCTGACGATCATCGGCTGGAACGTGATCAACATTGCGATTCTTATCCTGCTGCTGGTCCGCCAGGCGCTGAGCGGGCGCGCGAACTGGATCGCGTCGCTGCATGACACGTTCCGATGGGCGGCGATTGCCTACCTCGGCTGGGCGCTCTTCGTGCTGATCGCCTCGCCGCTGATCTTCTAGAAACGCCTGTAAGGCGCCGTCCAACTGAGGCTACGAGCGGTGGCGCATCTCGGCGCGGATCTCGTCAAGCTGTTCGCGTGGGACGATGTGATACATCTCCAGCAGCTTCTCCAGATCGATGTCCTGTCCCTGCTCGGCCAGCTCTTGCTTCTTGCGACCCAGCGCAGCGATCTGCTGCGGGCTGACCAACTCGCGGCTGACCAGCAGTGCAGCCAGCAGTTGATCTGGCGTGAGGAACTTGAACATCATGGCCAGTTCGCCGATGTTCACCTGCATGTTCTGCGCTCGGAGCATCTTGCGCACGCCCTTGAGCATGTCGAGTGTTTGCCGCGAGAGCAGCGCGCCCTCGACCAGCACATCGCTCAGCGCCTTCTCATTGGGGCTGAGCGGGACGCTCTCAGGAGCAGGCGCGCCAAATCCGCCCGCAGGCGCTTGCGCGCCCCAGCGTGAGGCGGCGTCGCCAGCGGAGAGGTTGTTGGCGGGCGATGCGCCAAAGGCGCCGAGGGGGAACGCCGCTTCCGGCATGATTCCCGTCTCCGGCTCAGGCTCGCGCGCGCCAGCGTCTGGTGGAGTCCAGACATCGGCGATGGAGGGGCGGACGCCGGATTGCGATGGCTGATTTGGCGATGACGACGATGCGGGCGACGCCGGAGAGAACGAGGCTGGCGGCTGCGGTTGACGGGAACCAGATTGTTGCGCCGTCGGATCGAATGCGCCGCCGGGCTTATAGAAACCATCGCCTGGGTTAGATAACCCTGGAAACGAGGCTCCGGCGCCAGGATTCGAGCCGAACGAACTCGCGCCAGGATCGCTGTTCAGCCATTGGGACGAGCCGCCGAAGCCGCCACCCAGGCTGCCGCCAAATGGGTCGGACGTAGCGGAGATCTCAGAGGCAAAGGGGTTGCTGCTGAAGGGCTGGGCAAACGGCGAGGAGTCGGCCGGGGAGAAAGACGGCGCCGCGAAAGGGTTGGCGTCCATGGGACGCGCAAACGGGCTGGCGTCTCCAGGCCCAGCGCTCGGACGCCCAAAGGGCGCCATCGAGGCCATCGCGCCCAGCGCCTGATCGACGCGCCGACTCATATCGGGCATGACCGGAAGCGCTGTACCTGACGCCGACATGCTTTGCGGCGGCACACGCTGGCGCATCGCCTCGATTACCGCGCCAAAATCTTGCTTGCCGGCGATCTCGACATCCGCCAGCGCCTGGGCGGAGGCGTCGAAATCTAGATCAAGATCGTCGGCTGGCTCGGCGATGCGGAAGGTCATGACTTCGAGGGTGCGGCCATGTCGCAGCGCATCCAGGGCGACCCAGAACTCGCGCCGGCCTGCAGTGGCGTTGCCAAGGTCGACGAGGACGACGGAGGCTTGCTGTTTGCTGAGGGTGTCGAAGAGTTCCACCGGAGTCCGCGCCGCGCGCACGTCATATCCGGCCATGCGCACCTGTGAGAGCAGCGGGACCGCAATACTGTCATCGCGCTCATACACAATCACCAGGGGCGCGCTCGATGTCGCGCTATCGGCGGTCTGAGGTCCCTGCGCCTGAAAACTGGCCATGTTGCTTCGCACTCTCTCCCGCACTCGACGAATCGTTCCCTACACAGCTCCTAGGTCATTCCCAGTTCGTTCTGGCCACCTTCAAGCGGCGTCGCTGACGCGAATTAGTATAGCATAGGCTGTCGAGACGGCTGCTTCTCTGGAACGTGACAGGCGGACTTGAGGATCATGCTGCTGGAAAAGCCGCCGTACGCTATTGCGCGTCGAAGACCTCGTCAACGCTGATGGCGAAATCCGCCAGGAGTTTGGAAGTAGCCTGCTGGCCACGATGGAAAACGCCGTGTTCGCGGTAGCTGCCCTCATCAAGCGTTAAGACGGTGATGGTCTGGTCGAGTTGATTGAGCGGATTGACTATCCAGTATTCCGCGATACCCGCTTCCGCATACTCGCGCGGTTTCTGCTCGGTGTCGCGCTCTGGATGATCTGGGCTCACTATTTCTACAACAAGGTCAGCGCCCAACCAGAACTCATTCTGCGCCCGTGGATCGCTCTTATCCAGCACAAGGAGCAGATCAGGCTCACGAAAGGCTCCGGGTCGTATTTGAACGCGCAATGGCGCAAAGAACACATCACCGCCAGTGGGCTGGATGAAGGCGTGGAACGCAAGGAAGAGTAGTCGCAAGATGGCCTGATGATATTTGGTAGGCATCGGCAATACCTCAAGCGTTCCATCGGTAAACTCGATCAGGCGGTTGGTCTGATTCGTGAGCCGGAGGTATTGCTCGACGGTCCACAGGCCCTGCAATGACGCGAGGTCGATGTCCGTCTCCTCATCTGCCAGCATGATTCGCATGCTTACCGTTTCACTATCAATTGCCATGGCTGATCTCCATTGCCTATTGCGCAGCCGCTCGCTCTTTCCTTCTGTGAGCATCATATTACGTCTGAGTCCAGGACGGCGCGCCTGCCAGATATTCGCTCTCAGCGCTCGCCGTCCCACTCGGCGTAGAACTCGGTCAGGAACGCCTCCATGTAGGCGTGGCGTCCTTCGGCCAACCGCCGCGCGTAGGGCGTATTCATGCGATCTTTGAGCAGGAGGAGTTTCTCATAGAAGTGGTTGATGGTGGGGGCGTCACTGGCGTGGTACGTCTCCGCGCTCGTGTGCTGTTGCGGCGGAATGTCGGGATCGTAGAGCAGCCGCCCACGCGAGCCGCCATAGGCGAAGGTCCGCGCGACGCCCACCGCGCCGATCGCGTCGAGCCGGTCGGCGTCTTGGACAATACGCCCCTCCAGTGTCGTCATCGGCGGGCGATTTCCTCCCGCGAAGGACATTGTGGCGATGATCTCCATGACGCGCTCGGTGACAGACGGCTCAACCTCGCGCGCCACAAGCCAGTCGCGTACGCGCCGCTGCCCCGTCGCCTCGTCGCCTGCGACTTTGGCGTCCGCAATGTCATGTAGCAGCGCGGCCAGCTCGCAGACGTAGAGATCGGCTCTCTCCTCGCGCGCAATCGTCCGCGCCAGGTTGCGCACGCGCTCGATGTGCCGCCAGTCGTGGCCGCTGCCCTCGTGATGCAGTTCTGTGCGCGCATACTCCTCCGCCACAGCTAGAACGCGCGCCTGTTCCTCAGTGATCTCACTCATTCGGCGTCATCCGGTGTGAAGCTCGTGCGGATGGCCTGCTTTGCGACATGGCGCTCCAGGCCGAGTTGGATCAGGCGGTCAAGGAGCTCGGGATA
>DATAOM010000560.1:0-6065 GCA_036265775.1 Ktedonobacterales bacterium
CTCGGCGATCGCGAAGGAACGCTGTGTCGAGGCGTCCTCTGAATGACGGCGCATGAGAAACGAGTTCTACCTCGCCGTCTCTCAGCGCATCGCGCCCGCCCCAAAATCGGAAGGAGTACCGATTTGACTACGCGCAATTCCCAGTCCACGAATCAGCAGACAGACGACGCGCTCGCTTCGGGAACGGCGACTACTGGTAGCGCCACTGGCAGCGGCTCCGCGCAGGCCAGCCAGGTGGCCGATCAGGTGAAGCAGTCCGCAAGCGACGTGACGGAGCAAGCGAAACAGACGGCGACCTCGCAAGTTGCCGTGCGCAAGGATCAGGCGGCGCAAGGATTGAGCGCAGTCTCGTCGTCCATGCGCCAGATGGGCGACAACCTCCGCCAGAACGATCAGACATCCAGCTACGCGCAGTATGTTGATCAGGCCGCCCAGCAGGTTGAGCGGTTCTCTGGCTACCTGCAGCATCATGATGCGCGCGAGATCATGACGGATGCTGAGGACTGGGCGCGCCGCAACCCGGCGCTCGTCCTCGGCGGCGCATTTGCGCTTGGGCTTTTGGCTTCGCGCTTCCTCAAGAGCGGCATGGGCGGGCAGAGCCAGTCCTCTCGCTCCTGGCAGTCAGGGCAGTCGAGGCAATCAGGGCAGTACCGCTTCACAAACCGTCCCTATTGGAATGACCCGTATTACGATCGCTACAACGACCGCTATCGCTAGGACCGCTAGCGCTACCTGGGCGCAGGACGCGTCCGCTAGCCACCCATTCCATGCGCTGTTACGCATGATGCCGTTATGCATCCACGCGTGATGACGACTGGGATAGATGGCGCGCACAAATGGCAGACGGCGAACCCAAAAGCGCCTGCTGAGAGATCTGGAGGTTCTCAAGGATGGAAACCAGACAGGACATGGGACAAGACGCCAGACAAGATACACGACCACAGGAACGCTCACTCGGCGAGTTGTTCAGTGACCTGACACGCGACATGAGCACGCTGATCCGCCAGGAGACGCAACTCGCCACAACCGAGATGACGCAGAAAGCCGCCCGCGTCGGAAAAAGCTCCGGCGTGCTGGTTGGCGGCGGGCTGATCTTCTACGCCGGGTTCATCGCCCTGCTCTGGGCGATCGCGTATGGACTGACCAACCTCTTCGGCTGGCCGATCTGGCTCGGCTTCCTCGTCGTGGCGATCATCGTGCTTGTGATTGGCGCCATCATGGCGTGGCGCGGCTACGACACGCTCAAGAAGACCGACCTCGTGCCGCGGCAGACAGTTGAGACCATCAAGGAGGATGCGCAATGGGCGAAAGAGCAGACCGCGTAGGCCATGAGACGCCCGGCGACGAGTTCGCGCAGGGACGTGGCTGGAACGCTAGCGACGAAGAAGATCCGACGATGCGTAATGATCCGGGTCTGGCTGGCCTGGAGGACGACGCCGGCGTAGCGAACCGCGCGCATGACGGTGGGACGATCTACGAAGAGGCGGATGTCGTGGAGGTTCAGCCCCAGACGCGCGACGACGCGACCGATGAAACGGACGCGATCCGCAGTGACATCGAGGATACGCGGGCGAACATGAGCTCAACGATTGACGCCATCCAGGACAAGCTGAGTCCACAGCGGCTCACAGAGCAGGCGAAAGGCGCTGTGCGCGACGCGACAGTTGGGAGAGTACAAGACATGGCAAGCAATGTCACCGATACGGCCAGGGAGACCGGCGCGACGCTGATGGATACGATTCGGGAGAATCCGCTTCCGGCGGCGCTGGTAGGCATCGGCGTCGGCTGGCTCTTCCTGAGCGCGCGGCGCAGGGCGGCGGAGCGTGATCGCTGGCGTCCGCGCTACGAGTCGGGCTATTACGATCGCGGCTATGGCCGCTATGGAGCCTCTGGCTATGCGCGCTCGGCCAGCGACTATCCCTACGACCGCTACGGCCAGTACGGTTCCTCTCAGCCGTCCCGTGAGGAGAACGGCAAGATGAGCCAGATGGCCGACGCTGCCAAGGACAAGTTGAGCGATGTCGGCGATCGCGCGCAGGACATGACGGATACCGTCAAGGAGCGCGCCAGCGACATGGCGGACCAGGCGCAATGGCAGGCGCAGCGCGCGCGTGGCTGGCTGGAGCGCACGTGGGATGAGAACCCGCTCGTCGTCGCCGGGGCCGCGCTAGCGGCGGGCGCGTTAGTTGGCCTCTCGATCCCGTCAACGGACACCGAGCGTCAGATGATGGGCGAGGCCAGCAGCAACGTCTTGCAGAAAGCGGCGGACACCGCGCAGGACGCGACGCAGAACGTCAGCGATAAGGCGCAGCAGGCTATGAAGCAGGTGGACCAGAACACCACTTCTCAGCAATCGAGCAAGAGCCGCTCGCAGCAATCCGGCGCGAGCGGCGGCAGTGGTTCGTCGCAGTCCGCGGAGGAAGAGTTGCGGAATGCGCAGCAGAATATTGATTCGGCGCGCTCCAGCCTGGAGTCGGGCAGCGGCTCACAAGGCTCGACGCAGAGCCGGCGTGGGTCCAGCGGTTCCACCCGCTAGGAGGCGTAACGGCGCAGACTGAGATACCTGCCCTCCCGATCAAAAGGGAGGGCTTCAGTTTGCGTTCAGCGCCAGGCCGCCTTCACGTATTGCCAGACTACGGGAAAAGTTGCGCGCGAGTACGGGATACCCGTATCCTCACCGTGCGGCGGCTGGCGTAGACTGATACAGCGAGGATCTGGTGGGCGAGATGTGCGTTACTCTCCCAGCGTATTCTTCACAAACGGAGGGCGCTCTCAATCCAAGCAGACTTTGGCGCCTGCGCGGAGCTCGGCGATTGCGCGCAAGGATAGTCACGGATCGCGGGCGCAGAAGACCACAGAAGGCTTCGGCGCCACATTTCCTAGCCACTTGATCGGCAGCGGCGCCCAACAGAGGTTGGTTGAAGGAAAGGATTCCTTGCATGCTCGTGGTCGATGTCTTGACCTGGCTGCTGATCGGAGTAACCGCAGGCTGGGTCGCTCACCAGATGGTAAAAGGCCCAGGGCTTCTCGGCGACCTGTTGATCGGCATTGTCGGCGCGCTGAATGGCGGTGTATCACTGTTGATACTCATGTCAGGCCCATCACGCCCGTCGGGATACACCGCCATCGATCTATGGAGCGCTTTCTTTGCCCTGATCGTTGCGACGATTCTGCTTTTCGCCGTGAAGCGCCTCATCCTTCTCACTGGCGCTCGCGCCACGTCATGAGATCCTTGATGAGGTCTCGCAATTGCAAGAGGTATTTCCGCGCCTCACTGAACAGTCGCCAGGACACTGGCGCGTGAGTACAGTGAATACAGTCTTCACCGGGAAGGAGTCCTGGTTATGTCGAACTTGTCATCAGCCTCACATGCCTCCGATTCGAGGGCCACGATGGCGCAATCTTCCAGGTCAGCGTCTAGCGACTCTCCTGCCTCCCAGTCGTCCTGGGAGCGTTGGAAGCAAACGCTCCTGGACTTTTGGAAGAAGTGCAGCAACGACTGGATCTTCAACTTCTCCGGGCTGCTCGCCTACGCGCTCTTGATGGCCATCTTCCCGCTCTTCCTCGTCGTGCTGGCCATCGCGGGCCTCTCGCTGAATCAGCTCTCGCCTGAGGCGCTGAACTCGCTCGCCAACAGCCTCAAGACGGCGCTGCCTGGCCAGACCGGCGGCGCGATCGTCGATGCAGTGTTGGCCAATCTGCGCAGGAGCACTGGCTGGCTCTTCGCGCTTGGCTTGCTGCTGGCGCTTTTCAGCGGCTCACGCCTGTTCATCACCATCGAGAACGCCTTCAGCGTCATCTTCCGTCTGCGCCCCCGCGACGCGATCCACCAGAACATCATGGCCTTCTCGATGGTGCTGCTCCTGGTCGTGCTTGTGCCGATCCTCTTCCTCGCTTCCTCCGCCTCCGACGCGATCGCGCAGGCGCTCTTCGCTGGGAACGCAAACAAGGTTCTGGCGCGTGTGCTCGGCATCGTGAGCGCCTTCATTGTGGCGGTCGTCCTCTTTGGCGCGATCTACATCGTCGTCCCCAACCGCCCGGTGGAGTGGAAAGAGGTCTGGAAGGGAACGCTGGTAGGAGCTGGATTGCTGGTGCTCTACGAGTTGCTCTTCCCGCTCTACCAGAACAACTTCCTCAAGCCAGGTAACTATGGCTCGGTGGCGGGGTTCGCCATCGTGATCCTGGTCTTCTTCTACTACTTCTCCTTTATCCTCTTGCTGGGGGCGGAGGTCAACTCATGGGCCTCCGGACAGCGGCAGACCGCCTCCGATCTCGCCTCGATCATCCATGAGGTGCAGGCGCACAACACCACACGTGGCGCGGCGGGGCCAACCGCTGGCTCACCGGCCGAAGACCTGCAGAACCATGAGGGCGCAGCGGCGATGGAGACTGACAAGAAGGCGATCGAGCACGAGCGCACGGATCATCACGACGACATCCGCCCGCCCAAGTATGAGGAAGCACAGGCGCCTGATCCAGGGCAGGCTGGGCAATCTGCCACAACAGAGGCTCCTCCCCGGCGCAGAACCTCGTGACCCGCCAAACGAACGCGACCAGGAGGCGCACGTCGGCCCGACGTGCTGGAGCGACAGGCAGCGGCGGCATGGATGAACGCAGTATTTCTCATGAGCAAGGAGCGCACGGCATGTCGCAGCAATCCCATCAGCAGAATCAACCGCCGCAACAGCAGGAAGGACATGGCGAGGAGCGCAAGATGCGCCCAAAGCCAGAAGAGGTCAAGCCTGACTATCGCGCGGCGGGCAAGCTCAAAGGCAAGGTCGCGCTGGTGACCGGCGGCGATAGCGGCATCGGGCGCGCCGTCTGCATCGCCTTCGCCAAGGAGGGCGCGGATATCGCCTTCATCTATCTTGACGCGCACGAGGACGCCAGGCAGACGCGCAAGGCGGTCGAGGCCGAGGGGCGCCGCTGCTACATCGTCGCCGGCGACATTGGCGATGACGCCTTCTGCCAGCGTGCGGTGCAGCAGACGGTGAGCGAGCTGGGGCGGCTGGATGTGCTGGCGAACGTCGCGGGCGAGCAGCAACCACAGCAAAAGTTCGAGGATATCAGCGACGAGCAGCTACAGAAGACCTTCCGTACAAACATCTTCGCCATGTTCTATCTCGTCAGGGCGGCCCTGCCACACCTCAAGCCGGGCAGCGCGATCGTCAACACCGCCTCGGTGACGGCGTATCAGGGGTCGCCAGAACTGGTAGATTACGCCGCGACCAAGGGCGCCATCGTCGCCTTCACACGCTCGCTCTCCGAGATGCTGGTGGAGCGCGGTATCCGCGTCAACGGCGTGGCGCCCGGTCCGATCTGGACGCCGCTGATCGTCTCGACCTTCCCAGAGGATAAAGTCGCCACATTCGGGCAGGATACGCCGATGAAGCGCGCCGGGCAGCCGTCTGAGGTGGCGCCATGCTTCGTCTTCCTCGCCTCCGACGACGCCTCCTACATGACTGGACAGTTCTTGCATCCCAATGGTGGCCGCGTCGTCAACGGGTAACGGGCGTTCAGCGCTCACGACGTGAAATGACACGGTGTGGGGCTGGGAGTGAGATGTCTCTGCGCCCGGATGCTCACGGCCAAACAGGCTGCACGTGAAACGCGCTCTTCACAGGAACCAGACACGCCAGTGGAGCGCGCCGCGCAGCCGCCAGTAGATCGCGAGCGGCGGGATGAGCGCCGAGGTCACGAGCATCGCGGCGATGTGACGTGGTGAGCGCGAGGTCTGCGCTAAACGCCTGGCGCAGAACACGCTGGTGAGCAGGGTCCATGATGCGCCGCTGCTCAAAGCCAGGCGCGGCCTGCGCAAAAGCGCTCCGCTCAGCGCGCCGAGCAGCGCGGCGAGGATGGCGTAATAGCGCCAGGGCGGCGCAGGCTGGGCGAACAAGCGGTAGAGTTTGGGATGCTTTTTATAGAGGAGCGCGTTGAAGACATTGCGCCGCTGCTGGCTCAGGCTGACATGCCAGGGCGCAGGGCGAATGGGATGGGTGATGATGGCGTCTGGCGCGGAGACCAGAACCATGCCGCGCTCCAGCAAGGCGAACTGGAGGTCGCTG
>DATAOM010000561.1:0-2600 GCA_036265775.1 Ktedonobacterales bacterium
ACGACCGAGCCGGTCATCAGGAAGAGCAGGACGAAGACCGCCAGCGCGATCACCCCCAGCGCCCAGGGCAGCGTGGCGCGCAGGTTGCTGAACAGGTCCATCTGATAAGCCGTCTCTCCGCCGACCAGCGGCTGGAAGCCTTCCGGCGCGGGCAGCGCTCGTATCTGCCGCACGGCGTCCTCGGTTGCGCCGGAGAACTCAGCGGACGACAGCTCGACGATGACCTTGGTTCCGCCCCCATTGGCGAGTTGCGCCGCCACCGCCGCGATCTGCGGATTCCGCTCAGGCTGGGCGTAGAGTTGCTGGTAGTCGGCCAGTGTGAGCGACGGGTCAACCGAGACCAGGCTCTGTACTGCAACCACATTCGGCATGGCCGCGATCTCGCGCTCATAGCCATCTAGCCGCGCCAGGTTCTCTGACGAGAGGGCGTCGCCTGAGGTATGAATGGCGACGACGATGCTCGACGCTCCCTGCTGCGCGAAATCTTGGGCGAGGCGATCAGAGACGACGCGCGCCTCCTGGGTCGCTGGTAGCACACGCACATCGGGAGTGGAGAACGAGGCGTGTAAGAACGGCGCGCCCAGCGTCACGAGGATGGCCAGTCCTGCCACCGCCACGGGAACCGGCCAGCGCATGACGACCTGCGAGAGGCGGTACCACGCGCCATGCGCCTCGCGATGCTGGCGCGCCAAACCTGACGAACGTGAGCGACGGAACAGGCTCTGGAGCGAGAGACTATTCACCCGCCGGCCCAGGATCGCCAGCAGCGCCGGCAGGAGAATCAGCGCGGCGAGCATCGCTACGAGCACGGCGGAGATAGCGCCCAGCCCCATGCTGCGCAGGAAGCCTTCGGGGAAGAGCAGCAGCCCCAGCAGGCTCACGCTGACGGTAAGGCCAGAGAAGAGCACCGTGCGCCCGGCGGTGGTGAGCGTGCGCTCCAGCGCATAGCGCGTATCGCCGGCGCTGACGTTCAGCTCCTCGCGGAAGCGTGTGACGATGAAGAGCGCGTAGTCAATTGCCAGCCCTAGCCCCAGCACCGTCACGACGTTGACGGCGAAGATCGAGATTGGGGTGAGGCTGGTGAGCAGGCGCAGCGCGGCAAACGCGCCCAGGATGGCGACGCCGCCTATCACCAATGGTAGACCCGCCGCCACCAGCCCGGCGAAGACGATCACCAGCAAGATGGCCAGCACCGGGAAGCTGATGATCTCCGCGCGCTCCAGGTCGGCGCTTACCTGCGTGTTGACGGCGTCGTTGACGGCGAGATCGCCACCGACGCTGACCTGGAGTGTGGGCGAGGTCATCAGCGGCTTGAGGGTCTTGTAATCGCGCTCTTTGGCCTGCCGGTCGGTCGCGACGAGTTGCACGGCGGCAAAGGTCTCATGCCCGTCGCGCGAGAGAAGGCGTGGACTCTGCGTGGAATAGTAGGAGACCACTGAGGCGACGCCTGGCTGCGCTTGGAGTGTGGTCAACAGTTGCGTCGCGGCGCTGGCGAACGCCGGATCGGTGGCACCGAGCGTGTCGCTGCGCATCAGGACGACGACGTCAGGAGTCCAGCCACCAAGCTGCTGGTCGAGAAGCACATGCGCCTGCGCGGACTGGCTGTTGGGGTCTTCAAAGCCCCCAGCGGTAAGCGTCCCGAAGACGCCTGTGCCATAGAGCGCCGCGCCGAGCACGACGGCCAGACTAAGCAGGAGCGCGCCCCAGCGCGTGCGATAGAGGAGTCTTCCCAGGGCTGCGAGCATGTCGTACCTCTCCTTCTGAATGAGCCTCATTCACTTGCGATGAAAGCAAAATCTGTGCGCTTCAAGGCGAGCCGTCGCCCGCGCTTATTTGCGCGAACCGCATGAAGCCGCTCCTTCCCCAAACATGCCTGCGCACCTTCGCTGTCTCTATGAATGAGCTTCATTCATAGTGGCGCACAACTCACCCTGTTCTGTGTAATGATTCAGAGAGCCTCGCTACCCAACACTGCGCGCCCAAACGTTACTCGCCGCTTTGACCAGCTACAAGTGGCGGCCCAAAGAACAGTCGCTCGATGAACTCGATGACGCCTTCGCGGTAGAACTCCTCGCGCACGCCCTGCTCGACGGCGAAGCACTGCTGCAAGGTGGCGCTCACCAGATTGTTGAGCATCTCGGCATAGACAGCGGTGTCAAAGGGCGACACCTGTCCCTGAGCGATGACAGCCTGGAAGTAGGCGTTCAGGGCTCCCGAAACTTCATCTTGGGCGCCTTGCAGCCGCGCGACCTCCGCCGGAGACTGTCCCTCCACCTGGAAGGAGTTCATAAAGCGCAGATTCTTGCGGGCATTGCGGAATGTGGCTTCGATGACAGCGCGTGGAACCTGCTGCAGCGGCAAGGCAAGGATCTCAGGCGACTGGATGACCTGCGCCACCTCGGCCTTCAGCGCCAGGCAGACATCTACCAAGACATCGTGCTTGTTCTGGAAGTACAGATACACCGTGCCGACCGCCACCCCTGCCGCCCGCGCGATCTCTGCAATGGTCGTCTCCTCATAGCCCTGGCTGGCGAATAACTCGCGCGCGGCGGTCAGAATCGCCTGGCGTTTGTCGCGCACGTCGTCTTTGGCGAGCGCTG
>DATAOM010000562.1:0-7730 GCA_036265775.1 Ktedonobacterales bacterium
TCGGCAGCGTAGAACTGGTAATCCACCAGGTCGCGCACGGGATGGCCGTTGATCGTTCGCAAGAGGTCGCCGGGCTGGACGCCAGCCAGATCGGCGGGACCATCGGGCGTCACCTCGCGCACCCATCCATACAGTTTCGGCATGATGTTATGTGTATCTCTGCGTCTCTTACAGGCGTTCTCGCGTGCGGTTCGCTCACACTCACTATGCGCTACTGGCTCCTCAACCTCAGGATTATAGGCGCGTCGCGTGCTGACCGTCAAACGACCATGACGCTACACATGGCCCATTATGGGCAGGCGAACGGTACATCTGATGGGTCCTGTTTGACACCCCTCATGCTCGGAAGCTACCGTGCCGTACAGGGCGGAACAAGCGTCGCCCTATGCGATTCACGGAGAGCAAGGAGAGAACGAATGGCGACGAATACCCGCGAAAAGCGCGAGAAGCGCCCAATCGAAGAAGCGTCGGAAGCAACCGGCAAGGTTTCACGCGCGACCTACGATGTGCATCGCAAAGTGCGAACCGCCGAAGTGCTCACCAGCGGCAATCCCAGGCTCATCACGAAGTATTACATCCGCCGCTGGGCATATCGCGTGTTCGCGCGCTTTATGAACAAAACCGTGAATAGGATTTGACAGCCTTTATGCGGGCCACGTTGGATCACCCGGTATCAGGCCGAAGATCAGCGTGTCCCGCATCCCGCCAGTCGGCGCGTGCAGGCCGTTGCGTATATGCCCTTCACGTTTGAACCCCAGACGCTCGGCGACTCCCGCGCTGCGAGCGTTGCGCGCGTCGCAGCGGATCTCCAACCGGCTCGCCAGCAGATCGCGCGCCGCGAACTCGACGAGAAGCGAGACCGCCTCGCGCATGTAGCCATGCCCCTCGGCGGAGGCGCGCAGCCAGTAGCCAATCTCGAAGAAACCAATCTCCCAACTACGTGGATGTAGCCCCAGCCCACCAAGATATGCGCCATCCTCGCGCAGGAACACGCCGGTCCCCAGATCTTCCCGTAATAGCCAGTCCGCGACCCTATGTGTGATCCAGTCGCGCGTCTCCTCGATGGTCTGGTGCGCGTCGGCGAAGGGCAGCCACGCGCGGATATGCTCACGCGACTCCTCTACCGCCTCGCGGAGCGCCTCGGCGTCCTCGACACGATACGGGCGCACGAGCACGCGCTCGCCCGCTAGCTCGTCGAACAGGTTGATCTGCGTGCGAAAGTGGTTGAGACTGGGCATCGACTGGTAACTCCTTTTCCTAGACGCGCACAGTATGGCACATCACCCTGTGGCGCAACCCGCACGACTCTCCTTCTTCTCTCATCCACCTTCTCTGGCGCACCATCTTGAGGCAGACGCGCGAAGAGTTAGCGCGCGCGCGTCCACGGCGCGTATAATGCGATGCGACCTTTTGTGGCGTCGCCAGTTGCCCCATTTGTCATACAACCAGATCGCGCCGGATTCGCCAGAGCGCAAGCGAAAGAAGATACCACCGATGGGCAAGCTCCTCGAAAAGTTGGATAAGGTCAGCCAGACCTCGAACGCGGGCATTGGCTTCCTGGGAGGGCGCCCGTCAGGCCACGCGCCGCGCCCGATTGGGCTGCTGGCCAGCGTGAAGGTTACGGATGTCTCCGCCGCCTCCGCTGCGGTCAAAAATGGGGCCGATGGCATTATCGCGCTCGGCTGGAAGTCAGGCGCGTCGCTGGTGGATCTGAAGACGGCGGCGGGCGACGCCGCGCTCGGCGTCGAACTGCCCGCGGACGCAGGCGCTGGCGTATTGAAGGAAGCGCAGGACGCAGGCGCAGACTTCGTCCTGGCTCCCTCGGCGCTGCGCGCGCGCGCGCTGCTCGACGAGGTAGAGAAGCTCGATGTCGTGCTTGAACTCGATCTGCCGCGCGATGACATGGCGGTGTTGCTCCTGCGCGGCCAGTCGCTCGCTCCTGCGCAACTTGGCCTGCTGAATACCAGTCTCGGCGCGAACGAGATCGCCCACATGAGCGTCGCGGATTTCGCGCGTATGCGGCTCATCGACGAGTCGTTGCGCTTCCCACTGCTCATCTCCCTCAAGGAGGCCATCGCCGCCGAGGATGCGGTCACGCTGACCCGGCTGGGCTTCGCGGGCATCGTCCTGGCGAGTCAGGGTACAGCGGAACAAATCGGGACGCAGATCCAGTCGCTCCGCGAGTCGCTGGAGCAGGTTCCCACGCCAAAGGGCGAGAAGGGTGATGTCCGGCTGGGTGGCTTCGCGGCGTCGGGCGGCGCTGGTCAGCGCGAGACACGCGAAGAGTAGGCGAAATAAGCGGCGTGGAGCGGGCGTCCGCGCCGTCTGGATAACGCCGGGCGTTTCTCTAAAAGTCACGGATAATGCGCAAGTTGGCGCTGTGTGATACACTCGGCACGGCGTTGGCGCAATTCGCGCGATGAAGGAGCAAGATGGCGCACGGGCACAGCGCCAGCATGTCGTCGGCGAGTTTGGGAGGCGTGGGGCATGGGCAGCAGGCGGAAGTTGGATGACGGGGCGATGGATCGTCCGCGAGCGGCCCGCAGCCGCCGTCCCATGGATGACGATCTCCCGCCCAGCCGTTCCTCCAGCCGTTCCGGGCGCGGTGGACCCGACGCTCCTCCCAGCCGCAGCCGCGCCGACTATCCTGGTGGCGGAGGACCACGTCCATCCCGGCGTGAGGAAGACTATCGCGGTGCGCGACCACGCGCTCCTGGCGGCGGTGGCGGGTCATCCGACCGGCGGCGTTACGACGACGCTCCACCGCCCCGGAGCAATCGCTCCTCTTCCCGCGACGACTACGATATGCGCCCACGTGGCGGCGCTCGTCCTCCTTCACGTGGTGGCCGGGATGAGATGGACATGCCCCGGCGTCCGCGTGGCCCGGCGCCTATGCCCGACGCCCGTGGGATGCGCCCACCGCCGCCGCAGCGCTATAGCCCGAACCGGGAGTGGCGCGACTGGGATGACGACGAAGACGACGATGAGCCGTCGCCGGGTGGACAGGCGCTCAAGGCGCTGGGTGTGATGATCCTCTTCTTCGCCATTGGCGTCGGCGCCGCGTTTGGCTACTATCGCATGAGCGCGCCGAAGGTGGTGGGCGAGGAAACGCCGGTGACCTCGCCAACAGTTGCGCCGAGCGCATCGCCATCAGGGTCACCCAGCGCCTCGCCGAGCGCCACGAAGACCTCATTTCACTTCGACCCCACTGGTGTGGGCGGCGCATATATCGCCGTCGTGGCTGAATAATCTCCACAGCGCTCTCTCATCCATCTCAGCAGACCCTGCCGATGTGGTATCGTGCAGGCGCATATTTTCGCGCCGATGAACCAACCTGGCGCGCAATCACCGCAATCCATTCAGGAGCCAACCACTATGGCAGATACCGAGACCACATCTCCTTTGGAAGACCGCCTGCGCGCCGACATCAAAGACGCCCAGCGCGCGCGTGACCAGCAGCTCCTGGATACCCTGCGCATTGCGCTCGGCGCCTTCCATAACGAAGAGATCGCGCGCACCGACAAGGCGCATAAGCTGCATGGGCAGGCGCTGACCGAGGAGGACCGCTACGCGCTGATCGAGAAGCAGATTAAGCAGCGCCACGAGGCGGCGCAACTCTATCGCCAGGGTGGGCGTCCAGAGCTGGCGGAGAAAGAGGAGCGTGAAGCTGAGATCCTCAAAGCCTATCAGCCCGCGCAGCTCGGCGATGACGAGATTCGCGGGCTGGTCGCCGACTTGATCGCCATGCACGGCAAGGAGTTCCGCGCCATCATGCCGCTCGCCGCCAAGGAGACGAAAGGCCGCGCCGACGGCAAGCGCGTCTCAGAGATCGTGCGCGAGATGACCGCGTAGCGCTACTCCGTGCGTTACTCGGTCGCGGCAAGCATCGCCTGCGTGGTGGTGTCGGGCCAGCCGTAGGCGATCTCGCGCAGTTCCGCGCCGCCGATGTTGACGATCTGCTCACCTACGAGCGCGCCGCCCAGCCGCTCGTAGAAGCCGCGCGCGTAGTTATCGGCCAGCACCCACACCAGCATCGAGGGCATGCCCATCTGGGCGAGCCGCCGCGCGACCGTCGAGGCCAGGCGGCGTCCATAGCCCTTACCTTTGTGGTCGGGCAGGATGTAGATCGCGTACAACTCGCCAGCGTAGGCGGGGTCGCCCTCGCGCAGTGGCCCGCCGGAGGCGAAGCCGATGACCTGACCCTTCTCGTCCACGGCGACGTAGGTAAACGTGCCATCCTGGCCGGTCAAAATCTTCGCCCAACGGCTCTCGCGCTCATCCACCGAGAGGCTGGCGAGATGCGCGGCGGGCACGATGCCAGCGTAGGCGACACGCCAGGAGGTGATATGTACCTCGGCGATGGCGCGCGCGTCGGCGACGGTCGCTTCACGGATACGCATGGTGGGGCTACTTCTGTTCCAGTGGATTGCCCAGGGCGAGCGTCTCGGTGACTTGCTTCTGCAGCCGCTCGAAGAAACGGATGCGATTGCCGGCGAAGCGATTGTACCAGAAGCGCTCGTGGTCGAGTATAGCGCGCTCGTCGTCGGGGATGGTGAGGATCTGGCCGTAGAGGTCGCTAATCTCCTGCAAACCAGTATAGACACGGGTGAGCGAGAAGATGTCGCGCTGGTCCAGCGCGCCCGCTGTCTGTGGCGCCAGCCGCTCCCAGCGCATGACGCTCCAGCGCGGAGCCGTGTAGCCCAGCAGCCCGTTCTGCGCCATCGCGGCGGCGTGCTCTTCCAACGTCTTACCTTGAGGCTCCGTGTCCAGGTTGTTGATCGTTCCCCAGAAGTCTTTGAGCGCGTTGAGGTTGGCGCCGACTTCCAGCGCGAGCAGCGTGCGCGCGTTCTCGTTTACGCGCGCCTCACGCTGCGTATCGCGTCGCCGGCTGAGGTAATCGGCGATCAGCGCGATCATCACGCCGGGGATGAAAGCGATGAAGAACGCAAGTATCTGTCCGCCATCCATGTGTGGTCATGTCCTCTCCAGTGTGCGGATTTCGACCGCCCCCACAATAGCGGCTTCCCGCCAGTCAGTCAATCAGATCACACCCTCAGTGCGCCAGCGAGCCAGCGTCGCGTCGTCGTAGCCAAGTTCGCGCAATACCTCCTCGGTGTGCTGGCCGAGTGTCGGCGGTGGACGGCGCAGCGCGAGGTCGTTCTCCGAGAACGTGAATGGCGCCGCGACGGTGTGAACCTCGCCTGCCGTCGGATGCGCCTGAACCTGCTCCAGCCCTAAATGCCGCGCCTGCGGACTGTTGAACACCTGGGCCAGGTCGCGGATCGGCCCCGCAGGGACGCGCGCCTCTTCCAGCCGCGCCAGCAACTCCACGCTGGTGAATTGCGTCGTGCGCGCTTCGAGCAGCGGCAGCAACTCGGGACGGTTGCGCACACGGTCGGCGTTCGTGCGGAAGCGTGGATCATCAGTCAGCGCCTCCAGATCGAGCGCGGCGCAGAGGCGGAGCCAGACATCGTCGTTCGCCCCGGCGATGTTGACGTAGCCATCGCTGGTCCGCATCAGGTCATAGGGCGCGATCTGCGGGTGGCTGTTACCGAAGCGCGTTGGCGGCTCGCCTGTCACGAAGTAGCTGCTGGCGTAGGTCCCCAGCGCCGCGACAGTCGCGCCGAGGAGCGTCGTCTCCACGCGCTGCCCATGTCCTGTCCGCTCGCGTGTATACAAAGCCGTGAGGATCGCTTGCAGCGCGAACATCCCCGCGAAGAGATCCGAGACTGGCAGGCCATTGCGCATCGGCGGGCCGTTGGGGTCGCCGGTCAGGTACGTCGCGCCGCTCATCCCCTGCAAGATCAGGTCATAGGCGACCCGATGCGCCTCCGGGCCATCCTGCCCGAAGCCGGAGATTGAGCAGTAGATCAGGCGTGGGTTGCGTTCGCGCGCGGCCTCGTAGTCGAAGCCCAGCCGCGCGACCACGCCGGGGCGGAAGTTCTCGATCAAAACGTCCGCTCGCTCGACGAGCCGCCACAATGCCTCGCGTCCCTCCTCGCTCTTGAGGTTGAGCGCCACGCTGCGCTTGTTGCGATTGCACGAGAGGAAGTACGCGCTCTCGCCACCGGCGAACGGTGGACCCCAGTGGCGGCTATCGTCGCCGACGCCTGGCTCCTCGATCTTGACGACATCCGCGCCGAGGTCGCCTAGCGTCATCGCGCAGAACGGCCCGGCCAACGCGCGTGTTAGGTCCACCACCAACAGCCCCTCTAGCGGCGCCGGGCGCTCCATGTCGTTCACCATATCGTCGCTTTCCATCATCTCGATTTGCTGGTCTCCTGTGCGAGCAGCCAGGAGTCATGCGCATAGCTTCCTGTGTATATCGTCATGGTATCCTATCAACGCACGAT
Source organism: Ktedonobacterales bacterium (assembly GCA_036265775.1). Classification (GTDB taxonomy): domain Bacteria; phylum Chloroflexota; class Ktedonobacteria; order Ktedonobacterales; family JADMIN01; genus DASWAC01. The sequence goes on from DATAOM010000562.1 coordinate 6,354, forward strand.
TTTTCGGCGCAAGAAGGAGTGTGTGTATGCGACGTCTGCGCTTCGTTCAACTCGACGTCTTCACGTCGAAGCCGTTTGGTGGCAATCAACTCGCCGTCTTTGAGGACGCGCAGTCGCTCTCGGACGCGGAGATGCAGTCCATTGCGCGCGAGATGAACTTCTCCGAGTCCACCTTCATCCTACCGGCGACCGACCCCAAGGCGCTCTGTCGCGTACGCATCTTCACTCCCGCGACCGAACTTCCCTTCGCCGGGCATCCAGTCGTCGGCACGACCTGGGCGCTGGCGTATCTCGGCTCAATCCCGGGCGGTGGCTCGCCGGTCTACCTGGAGCTTGGTGTCGGCACGCTGCCGGTGGAGATCCTCTACGAGGAGCGCAAGCCCAGCTTCGTCTGGATGCACCAGCCGGTACCCAAGTTTGCGCCATGGGCTGGCGACCGCGACGCGCTCGCGAGCGCGCTTGGCCTGACGCCAGACGCGTTCGACGGCGATTTGCCCATCGAGCATGGCACGGCAGGTGGCGGCGGCTTTATCTATGTCCCGTTGAAGTCGCTGGAGGCGGTCGGAAAAGCGCAGCCGGGACCAGGGCTTGTCGCGGCGATGGCCACCACGACGGCGAACGTGGGCGTCTTCGTCTTCACACTGGAAAAACCGACGTCCGGCGCGGATGTCCATGGGCGTATGTTCGGCGCTGCAATGGGTATCGTCGAGGATGCGGCGACGGGAAGCGCGGCAGGTCCACTAGGCGCCTTTCTATTACGCCATGGCAAGAGCCGTCCAGATAGTGAGCGCGAGACGCGCATCCGCCTGGAGCAGGGCGTCGAGATGGGTCGCCCAAGCCGCATCGAGATCGCCATCACGGGAACCGCCGAGCAGATCGAGGATGTGCGCGTCGGCGGCGAGTCGGTGGTGACGGCCGAGGGTGAGTTCTACCTGCCCGACGCCGAAAAGTGACCAGCCTGGAAGCTAAGCCACACGGCCGCTCGATCGCCTTATCCTGAAGAGACGCCGCTCGTCGCGCGCTACAATGTTTCCAACTGTCTCGCCGCTACTACGGTGCGTTCTAAGCGTGGCGTCGCGCCAGAGATTATCGGCAGGGCGCTAGCCACCTTTCCTGGCGCGCTGGAGCGAATGGAACGCATCGCGGCAGGCCAACCGTATATGGTGATGGTGGATTATGCGCATACCGCAGCCAGCCTGGAGAAGACGATGATCGTAGTCTTCGGCTCGGCGCGCGACGGCAAACAGTTCACCTGCATTGCGAGTTAGCGCAACGGCATCCGGGTAGCGCTGGAGATGGCGCGCGGACGATGTGGTCCTGCTCGCCGGGAAGAGCTACAAGTAGAGAATCTTTGTCGGCAAGGAAAGGGCGCCCTGG
>DATAOM010000563.1:0-11568 GCA_036265775.1 Ktedonobacterales bacterium
TGGCGGCAGAAGGGTCCAGGGAGAAGTAGGAGCCGCGATTCTGCAGCGAGATGCCTGTGCCGTCCACCACGTAGCCGCTGCCGAAGCCGCGATAGTTGCTCTGGATGAGCGAGACGGCGTTGCCCTCTTCATCCGCCGCGCACATGTAGACGGTGTCGCCGGAAATGGAACTTGGGACAGCCGCAAAACTCGCGCGCTGTGGGTCAATGTGCGTCCGGCGCTCGCGCAAAAATGCGGGCGCGATCAATTCGCGTGGGTCGATGCGCATATGCGCGAGATCGGTGAGATAACGGTCACGGTCGGCAAACGCCAGCTTCTTCGCCTCGACCGCGGCGTGAACCGTCGCGGGATCCAATGGAGAATCGCCAAGGGGAAGGCCATCGAGCATGCCCAGAATCTCTAGCGCGGTGACGCCCTGTGTGTTGGGCGGCAGCTCGTAGACCTCCAGGTCGCCGAATGTGGTCGAAAGCGGCTCCACCCAGTCGCCGTGGTGCGCGGCAAGGTCCTCGCCGGTGATGAGGCCGCCCTCACGCGCAAAGAAGGCGGCGATCTGTTCGGCGACGGCGCCGCGATAGAAGATGTCTGGGCCATGCTCGGCGATGGCGGCGAGCGTGCGACCAAGAGCCTGCGCGCGCGCGATGCTGCCAATGGCAGGAACCTCGCCATCGGGCAGATAATTCTCAAGGAACGAACGATGCGTATGCGACCGGGTCCGCATGAAGGCGAGCGCGCGATGGAGCGCTGGCCCGACGGGGAAACCTTCCTCGGCGTAGCGGATAGCGGGAGCGAGTACGCGCGCGAGGCCGAGCCGCCCAAAGCGCTCCATTGCCATGCCCCAGCCATCGGCGCAGCCCGGCACGGTCACCGTATGGATGCCAAAGTCGGGCATGTCGCTGTAGCCGAGCTTATGGTAGCGCTCGATGGTCGCCGCCGCTGGCGCGCGCCCACTGGCGTTCAGCCCATGGAGCGCGCCCGAGCGCGCGTCGTAGAGCAGGATGAAAAGATCGCCGCCCAGACCGACGACGAAAGGCCACACGACCTGGAGTACGGCGTTCGCCGCGATGGCCGCATCCAGCGCGGAGCCACCTTCCTTGAGCATCTCGAGTCCCGCTTGCGCCGCCAGGTAGTGCGGCGCCGCCACGACACCATGACAGGCCATGGTGACTGGCCGGTGCTGAGGAAAGTGCGGGAGCGCCTCCATCCACGTGGGCCTTTCCGTTCTCGCCCTCCTGTCACGCTGCGTGAACGGGTGGGGATCATGTTAGTTGTTCCAAGAGATGGAATACTATTCCATCGCACCGTCAATGGTAGTCAGGCCAGGGCGACGAAGTCAAGCGTGAGGAGCGAGACGTCGCGCATCCGCCAGATTCAGCCAGGTTTAGGTGAGTTCAGCTAGGTTAGGATAATCTCACCGCCAGCGAAATAGGCAGTGGAGCACAGCGTCAATTGGATGGCGCCTGCGGCGCTGGCTGATCTGGCTGGCCAGAGCGCCTTACACAGCAACCGGGTGGAGGTTCGGCTCGACCTGTGGCAGACCCTGGCAGCCCTGTCGCGCGGTGATGATAGTGAAGTAGAGCGCTCGATCGCTATTACCCGGCTTCACGCTCGACCACAGCGCCGAGGAGGTCACCCATTGCGTCCGACGCCAGAGAGCGCCTGTGCGATGGTCTCGCCGTAGAGGCGCTCGCCAAGGCGCTGACAAATCTCCAGCGCCTCTTCGAACTGCGCCTTCGCCCGCGCCCACTCACCTCGCGCCGCCCACATCTGGCCGGAGACATAGCGCGCCTTGGCCTCGGCGTAGGGATAGGGCATTTCTTGGCTCAGATCGATTGCCTCGCCCAATGACTTCTCCGCCTCGTCCCACTTCTGCTGCTGCATTGCGCACAGCGCCCGCACGCGCAGCGCGTCCGGCAGAAGCAGGCCCATCGCGTGGTCGCGCGCGCCCTGGACAGCCTGTAGCGTTAATGCCTCGGCTTCAGCCAGCGCCCCCAGTTGCAACAGTCCCCAAGCATACAGCGTCTGCAACTCGATGCGCGTGCGCTCCTCCAAGGCATGGGACGCGAGTAACGGAGCCAGACGGTCGCACGCTGCTGCCCCCTGGTCATGCACCAATTCATCCTCAGCCAGCAGGGCCTCGATCAACCGCAGGACTTGTTTGCCGTCGCTGCGCGCCGCGATGTCCCGCGCCAGGTCCAGATGACGCATCGCCTCCTCGCGCTCTCCCGAGACGAGACACAGGATGCCCAGCCCCAGCGGAGGATAGGAGCCGATCGCCGAGGACTCGACCTCGCCAAACGCATTGGCGGAGCTCATGGCAAGGGTGCGCGCCAGGCCCCAGTCTCCAGTATAGAACGCCAGTAACCCCACGAAGATAAAGGCTTGTCCGATGACAGCCGGATCACCAAAATCCTGTGCCTCCCCCAGCGCCCGCTGCTGCAGATCGCGGCTGCGTGGGAAGTCTCCTTGCGTCTGAGCGACCCAGATCGCCATGAGTAGCGCTTGGAGCCCTAGCTCGCGACTACTGGCGGTCTCCAGGCAGGTGATTGCAAGCTGTAGAATCCTAGCCGCTTCAGGCGTGCGACCCAGCACGAATAGGGCCACGCCACGCTCGAGGTGGGCGCGCCCAATCAGGGCGCTATTCTCGGTCGCCTGCGCGACTTCCAGGGACTGCTCAGCGGTCTGCAACGCTTCATCGTAGCGCTCATCCATAAAGTAGAGGTGCGCGAGCGTCCCTAATAGCCAGGCTCGGATCGCCGGTGAGAGCGTGGTGGCCGCCTCGTGCTCGCCAGGACGGGAGACGGAGAGATTCTCAACGATGGGCAAGAGCTCGGCGAGGCCCGCGCTGACCGCCCCTCGGTTGGTGTGGGCGGAAGCGATGTCGGCAACGACCATCGCTAGGGACTCGACGTCTCCGAGCGCCTGATAAATGACACCGGCCTGCGCCAGCGTCTCCACCGCCTCGGTGTAGCGCCCAATGTGCGCGAACTCAACCGCGAGATCTTTGCGGGCCTGCGCCGCCTCACGGCGCATCTGTAGCCGGTCGAGGCACGCGATCAACTCCTGGTAGTGCTGCGCCGCCTCCCGGTGGGCGTAGACGCGCCGCGCATGATCGCCTGCTAGACGGAGATAGCGCGCCTCCTGGTCCAGCATGTCGGCGCGCGCGTAGTGATACGCCACTTGCGCCAGCGTCCGGTCATTTACATGGTTTGCCTGCCCTGCCGCTCCACCCTGCTGCAGCCGCTGCTCCAGCGCGGCGGCCACACGACGATGGAGCAGTGTCTGTCTCCCCACACTCAGATCGCCCTCGACGACGTCACGAATCAGGTCATGGGCGAACCAGTAGCGCTCTATCTGGCCCTGCTCCGGGTCCTCGACGAGCAGTCCCGCCTGGCGCGCGATTTCCAGACCGGTGATCGTCTCCGCCTCGGACTGTTCGGCGCCCGCAGCCAGCACCGCAACTGACGCCCGCTGGCCGATCACCGCCACCACATCGAGCAGGTCCTGGGCTGGGCGGGGCAGCGCCGCCACACGCTCACGGGTGCTCTGCTTCACGGCCCAGGGAACCTCCCAGCGCGTCTCGCTCATCCGCTGAGAATGGGCGCGCGCCGGATCGCCTGGCCACCGTCGCGCGCTCCTCGCGCTCGTGGTTGACCCACCAGGATCGTGTAGGTCGATCCCCTCTCCCAACGCTTGCACCAGGCGGGCGTAGTTCACCAGATACCAGGGCACTCCACCGCCGTGCTCGACGACACGCGCCGCCAGCGCGCTCTCTCCCCCGCCGACAATCGCGCCGGCCAGCGCCAGCGCATCATCCGGATCGAGCGGGCCAAGCTCGAATTGGCGCACCAGGTCCTCACGCCCCAGATCAGCCACGAAGGTGGAAAACGGAAGTCCCGCCTGCGCTTCGGTGGAGCGGAACGCGCCCAGAATCCGCAGTCGCGGGATGCGCATGCTGCGGATGAGATGCTCTAGCAAGTCCAGCGCATCGCCCCCCGCCCACTGGAGATCATCGAGCACGAGCAGCGTCCCGGCGCGACCAGAAATGTTGGACAGATAGCGCTCGACCGCCATGAACATCTGCCGGCGTTCCTGCGCCGAGGATAGACCAGATGGAACGCTGAGGTCATGGCCCGCGTCCGCAAGTTCGGGCAACAGGCGCGTTAGCCAACTGCAGCCCTCCAGACGTACATCCAGGCGCTCTGGCTGCAAGGAGCGAATAGAGCGTTCCAGCGCCTCGACGAGTGGGGCGTACGGCTCCTGGCCGCTGCTTCGTCGACACTCGCCCGACAATACACGCCAGCCGTGCCTGCGCGCCCAACTCATGGCCTCATCCAGCAAGCGCGACTTGCCGATTCCTGGCTCCCCACTCAAGAGCGAGACGGGTCTCCCCACGGCGATCTCACGTTGCAGCCAGGCCAATTCCAGCGTTCGCCCTACCAGCGCTGGCGCCGTGCTCGCCCATGGCTGGCGGGTGTATGGCTCAGGTTGAGCGCCCACAAATTCCACCGTCTCGGGAGACGCGTCCGTGGTTGGCTGGCGCCGTGGCGGTCTGCTGGCAGCGGCCTGAAGCAGGGCGCGCTGCTGCGGCGAGAGGTCGAGCGCCTCGGCCAATTGTGCGACTGTTTGCGGATAGGGCCAGCGGCGGGTACCACGCTCGTAGGCGTTTATAGCTCCAAGACTCAGTTCGGAGCGCTTGGCTAAATCTTCCTGTGAGAGACCAGCGGCGAGGCGGAAGCGCCGCAAGAGAGAGCCAAAGGCAGATCGCTCGTGATGGGGCATGATAGGTGTCCCTTCCGGACACAGACACATATACTGGTGATAGAGCGCGCCAGATAATGAAGACTTCAGCGCCAGAATAGCAAAATCTTGTTTCCTTGTCTACATGGTATCAGCAAAGTGTATGGGTCCCTCGCAGCAAAGTGTGTGGGTCAAAACAGGAGTGTGTGTGTAGCGCACAGGAGCAATTGCCCAGTACTGTGACTCTTAAATAAGTGGAATTAGCGTCGCACGCCCAGGCGTAGACTGCGCGCGACGCATATGCGCCCCCATTGCGCCTGGAGAGGCTTGGCGCTGCGTTACGCGCGGTTGAGCGCCTCCTATCTCCGTGGACCACTGTCAAATTGCGAGTAGGCCAGGCGCGCAACTTCTCACGCGACATTTTACCACGATGTCATGCGACTAGAGATTACGCCTCACCGGAGCATGAACTGACCGCTCCATGCGCGTCTGGCGCCGCTGTCCCATTGCGCTTCTCCGTGGCGACGTATGGATGATTCGAGGAGGATGAAGGGAGATACGCCAGTGTATGATGACTACCAATCAAGTTCGTCCGACATGGGCCTGAGCGACGGCTACAACTACGATGTGCTGGCGCAACCTATCAGCGGTGAGAGCTACAGCTTCGTCACCTTCGGCCCCGATCGACTCAACGAGGAGGGCATGATCGCGCTGAAGAGCCTGCGCACCTCCCTGCTGTACCGTCTCATCATCCGTAAACGCTTCATCGACGAGGGCTTGCGTTGGGCCAGCTTGTGGCCGCATCCCAACATTGTCAGGGTCTATGACGTGACCACGATGGGCGACGCCGAGATGGCGCAGCATCCCTTCATTGCCTTGGAGTATGCCGAGCGCGGGAGCCTCCGTGATTGGCTCGACCGTGGCCCCCTCACTCGCAAGAAGGCGCTCGCCTGGGCGCAGTGCATCGCAGCGGGCCTCGCCTATCTGCATGAGCCAGATCCCTCCCACCTGCGTAAGGCCGCCATGGCGCACGGGAATCTCAAGCCCGAGAATGTGCTCATCAGGACGGACCGAGTAGCGGTCTTGACCGACTTTGGGCTGGCCAGGGCCGTCGCCGCGTCAGCGCGCGAAGAGGATCTGCAGCCCTTCATGTATGTGAAGGCGCCGACGGAGACGCAAGCGCTCCACATCAGGGGAGAGGTCACGCTGGGCGCGCCCGCCTATATGGCTCCTGAGCAGTGGATCGATGGGGCCTCTGCCGGTCCAGCAGGAGACATCTACGCGCTGGGCGTCATGCTCTACGAACTCTTCACCGGACAGCGCCCTTTGGTCGATCTGGAACTCCCTCAGAGCCCGCAGGAGTGGTGGCAGGCGCAAGTGACCCACGAGCCACCGCGGCTGCGGGCTATCGATCCCAGTCTGCCTGAGGCGTTGGAAACCCTGGCGCTGGAGTGTCTGGCCAGGGACCCCCACAGCCGGCCGAGCGCGCGAGCGGTGTGGGAGCGGTTACAAGGGATCGCGCTGGCGCTGGGAGCGCCGGTATGGGAGGCGCCTGAGATCATCCCGCACACCACCCACAACGAGCTGGTGTTCTGGTCGAACTGGAGCAACCTCTGCGCCGACTTCGAGCGCTGGGACGAGGCGCTGGAGCGCAATGGCCGCGCTCTGGCGATCGATCCGCGGGCAGTGACCACTCTCTGCAATCGCGGGGACATCCTTGTGGGGCTGCGGCGCTACGACGAGGCGAAGGAGGTCTACCAGGCGGCGCTGCAGTATGCCAGCACTGATGAGGAGCGCGGCATGGTGTGGGGCCACCTGGGGACCATGCACAATGAGGCTGGTCACGATGCGCTGGCGAACGAGGACTATCACGCGACGGCTGTGCAGTGCAAACAAGCGGATATCGCCTATGCCAGACAGATCGAGCTAGCGCCGCACGATCCTGACGCGCTTTTGAACCGGGCAGTCAACCAACACCTCTTGGAGATAGCGGAGGCGCAGTGAACGCGCGCAGGCTGCTAGTTCGACTGCCCAGCCATATTCACGCGGCCAGATATCATGACGGGTTGTATAGCCTGCATGGCTCGCTGCCTTGCCGCACAGTAGGCCTGGATTAGGGCTCTATCCCTCAGGTGTGGAAGCGGAACTGGATCGGCGCGCCAGCGCGCCAGGTATAGAGGCCGCGACGTGTCTGTAGGCTGATTCCGGGCAGGCGGCGCACGCATGCTGTGTAGAACTCGTCGAGCAGGACGAAGCGGTACGCCTGCGATCCGTACACGCCTTCTGAGGCGGTCGTGATATGCGCGTCTTGGCCTCGACCGCGAACGCAGAGCCAGCGCTCGTAGGCGTCGTACGCTGCGCGCGAGAAGACCGCCAGTCCCGCGAACACATCAGCTAGCTGGATCAGTGGCTGCGGCTCAGAGCGCGCAGGCATGATGGTGGCGGTCTGTGGCAAAGTCTCTTGTATACGCGTCCAGGGGATGGCGGACTGCTCATCGGGGACGATTCGCCAACCCTGTGATTGCTCGCCACGGTCGCCTCGTTGAGCATGGCGCGTTATCACACTGCTCAGGAGTGTCGTGTAGGCGTTGCAGAATTGCGTCAACGTTGGCCTGCGGGCGCTGCTCGCCGCTGCGCTGCTCACCTCCCAGGTCAGCGTCTCGATCCACAACTCGCCATCGAGCGCATGGTCGAGCGCCCACATCAGCGCCTTTTGCGCCGCGAACGCCGCCCGCGCCGTGCGAACCTTCTCCCACTTTAACTCGCGCATGCCAGACTCATGTATCAACACAGTAAGTTCATCGCCGAGACGCGCCGCGTCGACCACTCGCAGACTCACCGCGCCGACGCCACGCACGGCGCCATAGTTGTAGCTCGATTCATCGCTGTAGATCAACCAGCCTGCGTCGCTCGTCATCGCTCGCCCTCACTCGAATACGCCGTCGCATGCAGGAAGCATATGACAGTGCGAGCGCTGGCGGTGTCAAATGATCCAGTCTCGGTGGCGCGCGAACTCCTGCAGCGCGCGCTCCTGCGAGGGATTCTCGACCGCGCCGGGGCAGACGGCGCGCAACCGCGCCAGCGCGTCCTCCGGCGTCGCGCCCGCGCGAATCAGGTACGCCGCGAGGATCGAACCGGTGCGCCCCTGGCCCATCAAGCAGTGGACCGCGACGCGCCTGCCTAGCCCACGCTGCTCGTCGATGAAGCTGAGCGCATGCTCGAACTGCAATGGTGTCGGAGCCTCCATATCGGTGATGGGGATGTGTAGCGATTCCAGTCCGGCGCGTTCCAGCGCCGCGTCGGCCAGTGGCGTCTCGGTCAGCGTCAGCACCGCCCCGATGCCCTGCTCGCGCAGGAAGTCCAGATCGGCGTCGAGCGCTGCCAGCGTCTCGGCCTCGTTCGCTGGTGGGCCATAGCGCGCGCGAGGGCTAGCGCCGCCGGGCCGTCCGCAGCCCGCCAGCACGTTTTCGATCAGCCAGTAGAAGCTTCGCATCATCCCACCATCCTTGCGCGCCGCAACGCCGACGCGTAGCGCTATGTCCGTACTACTACCGTTGTAGCGCGCATGCGGCTCCGCGCCACCGGCAATCTCGCCAGTTGCGGACCTGTTCGTTTGGGGAGGCGCGCTAGAAGGTGTAGGCGTAGGTGATGTAGTCGAGGTCGAGGCCGTCACTCGTGGACCTCACCTGCGCCTTGGCGTAATGCCCGTCCGCCGTCTGGACCGCGAAGACCGCGTCGTCAGTGAGCGCGTTGGCGTCGAGCGGCTTATCTTCGTACGTCAATCCGGCGAGATCGGCGTAGACGACGGCATTGAGACTGGTCTTCCCGTCCATCAGCTTGAGCTTGGCGCCGCCAGCCGGAGTGAGTTGCCCGCCGCTCCAGGTCAGATCCGCGACGCCTCCAGCAGGGCTGGCGGTGGAACTCGGACTTGGCTTGGGGCTCGGATTTGGACTCGCGCTTGGGCTTGCGCTCGGACTCGCCGTGGGGGTCGCAATCGGCGTCGAGGGGCCTGCCGGATCGAGGTCGAGCTTTTCGCCGGGCGAAAGCGTCGCCGAGCCGCTGGCCAGTGGCTGGATGATGAGACGCAATCCGTAGATCGTCAGTCCAGCGCCGGGGACGATCTCCTCGACGACGACATAGCGCAGCGCGCCGTCGTTCTTGGCGAAGCAGAGCGGCTTGACGGCGCACGGCGTGCTCGCGTCGCCGCTCACTGGCGCGGTATCCTGGCTGACCCAACCGTGGCCCTGCAGATCGGAGCCGAGGTAGCTCTTCACGGCGTCAAGCGCGCTGCCCGCCACGCAGACATGAACAATCCGGAACTGAAAGCCATTCGCCTCCGGATCGCTGGAGGAGTAACCAACTGCTCCGGCAGGGAAGCCGAGATCGGGAAAGCGCGCTCCCGCCGTTGGAGGCTTCGCGCCGAAAAATCCAGGCGCGGCGGCGCAAGCGCTCGCCGTCTGTGGCGATGTGGTCGGCGTCGTGGCGGCTGAGGTCGCGGCGCAACCGGCGCTAGCCAGCAAGAGGACAAGAACGATGAGGGAACCCATGCGAGGACGAATACGGGGCATGAAATAACTCCAGACAGGCGGAGAGCGCATGCTCTCCATGCCTCCTCATGGTACATGAGCCTGGCAAGGCGCAGATGGATCGTCAGATACCCCTCGACTGTGTTATCTTGGCTTGCGGATGCGCCGCGTTGGCGCGTCCGGGAGAAGCCATTATGTCTGTTCAAGATGCGCTGGTCGCCTCGCTGGAGGAACAGCGACAAGAGATACATCAGCGACTGACGAGCCTGCCAGAGGCCGTGCTAGATCAACATGGCGCCGTTGGCGAGGCGTCGATCAAGAATATCGTTGCGCAGTTGACGGCCTGGGAACTCGTGGTCGTGCAGGCGCTGCTGGAAGGCCTCGAGACCGGCGTGCGTTCGCCGGTGCTAGGGGAGATCGAGCGCGCCTGGGTGGCGTGGAACGCGGCGCAGAGCGCTGAGAGCGAATCCCTGACGCCGGAAGACCAGATCATCGAGTGGGACTGGGCGCGGACCGTGCTGGTCCAATACCTGCGCGACCTCGACGAGGCGACACTCACACGAGCGCATCCATGGGATGGCTGGGACGGCACGGTGGCCGAATACGTGACCGACGCCATCCTGCGCCATGAGCGCCAGCAATTCGATGCGATTCAGGCGGCGCTCGCGCGTATCGGCGTATAACAAAAACACAACAAGCGCCGATTTGCCCTGTTCATCGCCCCTCGCTCGTGTTATACTGCTGTGTTCGCGTGGACTTTTTGGCGCGGTTTGGGTGGCCGCAGGGTTACGCGGGTGAGATCGAGGGGTGGCGCTATGGCCAAGTTGAATCAGATTATTGCAATTGAAAAAGGGACGAAGAGCCGGACCTTTCAGGAATTGACCGAGGCGCACCAGTCGCTGCAGAAGCCCGCGCAGCTCAGCGGCATCTCGCGCACATATCGTCCCAAGGACGAGGAGGGCGAGCAACTGCCGCCGGAGTCCACACGCGTCCAGGAGAAGGCCGAGGATGTCATCCGCAAGACGGTTGCCTCGCTGACCAAGCTCTTCGACGTGACCGCGACGAAGGACTGGACGAACTGCAAGGCGCGCGCTGATGTGGTAGTCGACGGACAGACGCTGCTCACGCAGGTTCCCGCGACTTACCTGCTCTTCCTCGAAAAGCAACTGGTGGATCTGCATACCTTTGTGCGCAAGCTGCCCGTGCTGGACGCCTCTGAGGCGTGGAGCTTCGATCCCTCTGCCGACTGCTGGGCTACCGAGCCGGTGCAGACGACGCGGACGAAGAAGATTCCGCGCAACCACGTCAAGGCTGAGGCGACCGAGAAGCATCCCGCGCAGGTCGAGGTTTACTACGAGGATGTCATCGTCGGCTACTGGCGCACGGTGAAGTTCAGTGGCGCGCTGCCCGCCCAGCGCGTCAATGAACTGCTGGCGCGCGTGGAGAAGCTGCAAGAGGCGGTGAAGTACGCGCGCGAGGAGGCCAACAACATCGAGGCCGACGAGCAAAAGGTCGGCGACCTGGTGTTTGGCTATCTCTTCGCCTAGCGGCTTGCGTTCACTCTGATCGCGGCGTACACTGTTCGGCGGAGTGCCAAGCTGAGATTGAAACTCATACTGACGCCACAAGCGTGACAGTGCGCGTTCGAATCGCGCCCCCACCACCATTTCTTCACGGTGGGGTAGCCCAACTGGCAGAGGCGACGCCCACGACACCCCAGTAGTAGACTCTCACTCCACGCTCAGCATTCTCCGCCGAACGCCAAATCGAGTGTTGGACGCCGTGATCGTCGGACGCGGGCGCATATCCCGCTCGGCCCGCCACCGTGGACCGCAAGGGCCACACCCTGGGCCGATCGTCTAGTAGCAGGACACGACGGTGTAAAGCCTGAGCGCCCGACTTAAACGTGTTGGTGTGCGCAAATGGGCGGAAAAACCAGACCCTGGGAGTGGCCAATTCCCAGGGTCTACTTCTTTGCGCGAGTTTGCTTATTGGATAGTGGTATATCTCGCTCCCCCCATAGGGAGTTTAGCGCCGAAAATGGCAAGGATGGCCTTTCTCCATCTATGAAAAATACGCCAAGCTCGCCAAATTTGGCGTTTTGAGTAAACCTTCGCTGGCTTTGCCCTGTCAGACATGTATACGCCGCGCCAGGTGGGAACGAAACACTCCTCACCGAGGCGCCGATTCCCCCTGTCTAGCGTAGCCTTGCATATTAACGAAAAATTCGTTAGAATGGCTGCCATGGAACAAAGAACGAACGCCGCCGAGCGGATCATCAGGCGCTTCGGCGGCCAGAGCGCGC
>DATAOM010000564.1:0-2387 GCA_036265775.1 Ktedonobacterales bacterium
CCGCCATACCCTTTGCCGCGCGCTTGTGGCATTGTCGCGACCATGTAGATTCCTACTTCCTGCTCGCCGATGTAGGACGCGGCGCAGGTTACCGGCTCATCGCCGAGATAGCCGACGAAGAAGCGCATGGGGCCGCCAAGGGCGCGCGCATCCGTGAGGCGCTCTTCAGGACGCAGCTCGTGGACGGGATAGCCGTCGATCATGACATGATCCATGGCGCGCAAGGCCGTGTCGTCATGCGCCTCGACGATGCGTAGCTCCGGTGGGGCAGGTGGGAGCGCGCCGGGGAGACGGACCATCAGCGGCATGTCGCCCGCCGGGCGCAGTCCGGTGGCGCTGAGGTCAGGGGTGGGCCAGGCGGACCAGAGCATCCATGGGCCGCCGGGATGGCTACTATAGAAAGCGTCGAGCCGCGCGACGAGTTCTGGAGCGGCGTCTTCGGTGAGTGGGCGCAGGAGAGCGGCGCTGTTGGGATAGGGAGCGGGTGATCCGAGATCGGCGGCCCAGACGTCCTCCCAGCGTTCGCAGGGCAGGCCCATCATATGGGGGATATGCGCCCACTGCGCGGCGAGGTTGCGAGCGGAGCGCTCGCGCCAGGCGTCGAGGTCGCTGAGATCGGGAATCGCAGGAATCATGGGCTGAGCCTCCATTCGTTGAACTGCCGCAGCCTAGCGCAGGAACGCGAACACCGGAAGACGCTCGATGGCGAGTTGCGCGGCCAGCGGCAGCAGCAGTCCGAGTGTGCTGAGGAGCAGGCGCCACCAGACGCCTGTGGAGATGGGCCACGTAGGCATGCGTTGAATCGCCCAGTAGTAGTCGGTGAGCGCGACTTGTTGCTCTTTCAACTCTCGCGCATGCTCGCTCGACGGATTCATGACCAGGTGCGTTTGCTGCGCGGCGATGCGCTGGCTCAATTTGTCCGCCAGCAGCAACAGGTCGCGTCGTTGCGCCTCGAGTTCCAAATGAAACGACCACAGCGGGAGAGCGAACGCGAGCATCTCGGCCAGGAGGACGACGAAGAAGAACACGAGATAGGGCGTGCGCCATGCCTCATTATGCCTGGCGAGGTAGGGAGAGAGGCCAATCAACACCCACCAGACGATGAGGAAGAGCGCCGCCAGGCCAAGGATGGCGGCCTGGCTGAAGTAGAACGCGCCGACGGGACGGAATCCCGCGACGCCGTCGAGGTGGCCTGGCTGCGCATGAAGCGTGACGCCGCGTTGCTTGAGAAAGCGCCCGAGCGAGCCGTTCGAGGCCGCGTAGCCAGCATAGTAGCCAATGAAAAAGCCGACGCAAGTCTCGATGGTCACGGCTGAGAGGTTGATCATGGCTTGCAGAGGCGATGATACGGACCAGGGACTGCCAGTGAAGAAATTGGCGCCGAGGACGGCCGCTGCGCCGAGGATGCCACCGATGAGCGCCCAGCGCGCCGCGCGGTGCTCGAAGGCGAGCAGAAACGCTGGCGTTTCCTCTTCTGGCAGGCTCAGCGAGCCGCGCGCCGCGAGGCGGATGATCGCGCGCTCCATGCGCGTGGGGAGGCGGACCGCCAGCGCCAGGCCGAGCGCAAAGAACGCGATGGTGGAGATATAGAGCCAGTCAATGTAGCCATCCGGCCCGATCTTTACTTTTTCTTCGATGACCAGATAGATGGCGACGAGCAGCAGGAAGACCAGGAAGCGTGTCTGTATCCCGCGCTCGACGTGACGCATCGCGCGCCGGGAACGGGGCAGCGCGGCCACTTCTTCCGGTGATAACGCCATGGTCGCCTCCCGTCGTCTGGTTGGGGATGACTGTTATCAGTACGGCAGAGAGACGAAGATTCTTACGAGCGCAGGGGCTTGAAACACTTCTGCGATCACGCAGGCGACGCCAGTATGCACGAGACAAATACGCCGTAGAGCAGATGGTTTCATGGCGCCACTGCGAGGAGAGAACAAGGTGAAAGTATGGGTAATGGAAGTGATGTCACGCTGGCTTGGCCGCGCTGAGGAGGTAGATCGCCGCCCACGGACCGCCGTACCAGAAGCGCCAGCCAAGGTTGCGTTTGGTCACATCCTGCCAACCTAGCTCACGCAGTTGCGTGGCGTAGGCGTCCACGTGACGGAAGTCGGCGATGCGCAGGCGACCACCGGGCTTGAGAACGCGCGCGGCCTCGGCGATGGCCTGGGCGCGGCCACCAGGGGCATGGATGTTGTGGATGGCGAGGCTGGAGACGACGAGGTCGAACGAGGCATCCTCAAAGGGCAACTCGCGCATGTCGGCGGTCAATAGCTCGATGCGTTCGGCGACGCCCTCGGCGCGGGCATTGGCCTCGGTCGCGGCCTGATCGTTGCCTGACTGATCGCGCGTCTGCCAGATGTCTACGCCGATGGCCTTTCCCTGTGGCA
>DATAOM010000565.1:0-4337 GCA_036265775.1 Ktedonobacterales bacterium
ACGCTCCAGTCGCCCGGTACGAGCACATGCATCGAAATGAAGCGACGCGCGCCGGACTGCCGTGTACGCAACGCGTGGAACTCTATCCCCTGCTCACGATAGGGCGTCAGCGCGCTCGTGATGCGCGCCTGATCAGTGGCGGGCAGCGCGGAATCGAGCAATCCCAGGCCGGTCTGGCGCAGCAGCCGCACGCCCGTCCAGATGATGTTGGCCGCGACCAGCAGCGCGATGATCGGATCGAGCCGCTCGACACCGGTAACCACGACGAGGAAGATCGCGACGATCACCGCCACCGTCGTCCATACATCCGTGAAGAGGTGGCGCGCGTCGGCCTCCAGGCTGATCGAGCGCAGCCGCCGCCCGGCTGTGAGCAACACCCAGCCAACGGCGCCGTTGATGACTGCGCCGAGCGCCGCCAAGGCTAATCCCAGGCCAGGACGTTCGATGGGTTGGGGATGGATGAGCCGGGGCACGGCGGCGTAGACGATGGTCGCAGCGGCGAGCAGAATGAGCGCGCCCTCGGCGCCGCTGGAGAAGTATTCGGCCTTGGTATGGCCGTAAGCGTGCTCCTCATCCGGCGGACGCGCGGCAAGGCTCAACGCCCAGAAGGCGATCAGCGCCGCCACCAGGTTCACCAGCGATTCCGCCGCGTCCGAGAGCAGACCGACCGAGCCGGTGAGCAGGTACGCCGTGAACTTGATCGCCATCGTGAGCAACGCCGCGCTGATAGAAAGCGCCGCGTACCTGCGCGCCGACCACGAAAACATCTCCGTATCTCTCCGCTGAATCTTTGCGAGCATCTCGTCCCACACCATACCATCTGGCGCGGATGTCAGGTCGACGAAGGGACCACGCGTTTGTAGCCATGTTGGGGCCTTAACGGGCGTGACCTACCCC
The DNA here is from genome assembly GCA_036265775.1 of Ktedonobacterales bacterium. Classification (GTDB taxonomy): domain Bacteria; phylum Chloroflexota; class Ktedonobacteria; order Ktedonobacterales; family JADMIN01; genus DASWAC01. The sequence continues at coordinate 898 of DATAOM010000565.1, forward strand.
TTGCTACGCTGATACGGTAGAATCGAAGAGGCAATAGCGCCATCCTCGCTATCTTCGCTGCTTTCATGCGATCAAGATAGATCAAGACAAAGGCATCAGCGCTACATGGACAACACGCCTTACAACGGCGACGTGGATCGGAGTACAGATGAAGACTCGCACTCTACGGAGGAGGATCAATCGCATCCACTGGTGAGTGTCATCACACCGACCTATAACCGGCGCAAATCGCTCCTGGCGACTCTGCGCGCACTGGAGTCGCAATCACTTCCCGCGCACCAGTTCGAGGTCGTCGTCATCGCCGACGGCTGCACGGATGGTTCCGCCGACGCCTGCCGCGCGCTGCAGACGTCCTACACCTTACGCGTGATCGAGCAGACGAACGCCGGCCCTGCGGTGGCCCGCAACGTTGGCTGCCAGCAGGCGCGCGCGCCGCTACTGGTCTTCCTCGACGACGACGTCATTCCCGACCCAGACTTTCTCACCGCGCACTGGAGACTACATCAACAGGGGCAGCAGCAGGTGGTGATTGGCCCGCTTCTCCGGCCACCGAAGGCACGCCTCCAACCATGGGTCTACTGGGAACTGGCGACGCTGGAGCAGCAGTACGGCGCCATGACCCGCGGCGAGTGGGAGCCGTCGCCGCGCCAGTTCTACACGGGCAATGCCTCAGTCGCGCGGGCGGCTGTGCTCGATGCCGGAGGCTTCAATCCTGAGTTCCGGCGCGCTGAAGACGTCGAGATGGCCTACCGGCTTGAGGGGAGCGGGCATACCTTCGTCTTTGCGCCCCAGGCGCGCGGCATGCATTACGCGCATCGCAGCTTTGCCTCCTGGAAGGCGATCGCCTCGGCGTACGGGCGCGCGGACGTCATGATGGCGCGGATTCTGGGATTGCGCGGCATTCTCAATGCCGTTGGCAGGGAATTTCACCAGCGCGGCGCGCCGTTGCAACTGGTCGCGCGCGCCTGCATCTCACGTCCACCGCTGCTGCGCGCCACGGTCACGGCGAGTAGCGTGGCGGCGCGCCTGCTCAGTCTGCTTCCAGGCAGGACTGGCCAGCGCCTCTCCGGAGCTGCGTACAGCGTGATCTTCAATCTGCTCTACTGGGAGGGCGTGGCGAAAGAGATCGGCTACGACGCGTTCTGGGATCTCGTCCGCCGCAATGACCCCAGACGCGCGACAAACGCCACGGCTTCGCCAGTGGGCGCCGAACGCCAAAAGGTCACGCAGGACCGGAAGTAAGCCATCCCTCGCCATTCTGCCTCCGTTAGGCTTGCAATTCTTGCCTTGAATCAGCATCCTCGCCCGGCTCTACAATCTGCCTGGCGCGAATAGCACGCGCCTCCTTGAGAGATGATGACCGCAGGGATGGAACGGGCCATGGCGACAGAGATGACAAATATGACGGGGAAGGTGTGCCTCATCACGGGGGCGACATCGGGCATCGGCTGGGAGACGGCGAAGGCGCTGGCGTCGCAAGGAGCGGCAGTCGCTTTAGTTGGCAGGGACGCCGACCGCACGCAAAAAGCCGTTGATAGGATTCGCGCGAGCGCGCCCAACGCGCAACTCGAATCCTACATCGCCGATCTTTCCGCGCAGGAACAGGTGCGGCGTCTGGCGCAGGAGTTCCAGTCGCGCCACGACCGTCTCGACGTATTGATCAACGACGCGGGCGCGGTCTTCACGACACGCAAAGAATCGATGGACGGGATAGAGATGACACTCGCGCTCAACCACCTGGCGCCATTCTTGCTCACTAATCTGCTGCTCGATACTCTCAAGGCCAGCGCGCCCAGCCGCGTCGTCACTGTCTCCTCTGGCGCGCATCAGAGCGCGAAGGTCAATTTTGACGACCTCCAATTGGCGCACGGCTACGGCACTTGGCGCGCGTATGGCCAGTCGAAGCTGATGAATATCCTCTTCACCACTGAGCTGGCGCGGCGGCTGGCGGGATCAGGAGTCACGGCGAACACGCTGCATCCTGGTTTCGTCGCCAGCAACTTCGGCAAGAGTGAGGGCCCATTCTGGGCGGCGGCTTTTACGCTGATGCGCCCCTTCATGATCAGCGCAGAGAAGGGCGCGCAGACGGTTATCTACCTGGCCAGCTCGCCTGATGTCGCAGGCGCGACCGGCGGCTACTACGTGAATTGCAAGCCCGCGCGGTCGAGTAGCATCGCGCGTGATGACGCGACGGCGCGGCGGCTCTGGGAGGTCAGCGAGCAGCTCACTGGCCTCCCCACCGCAGTCTGAAGAAGGATCTGACCTCTCCCCCCAACTTCCTCCCCTGAAAGGGAAGGGGAGCCAGAGACACGGCGACACTTCTCGCCAGTGGCGCCCCCCTCTCCTGTGGGAGAAGGGTCAGGGGTGAGGTTCTTTTTCACCGCTACATGGGCAGCTTGCGGCTGTGACGCGTCAGATTGACGCTGGCGTAGAGCGTGAAGCCGAAAGCGACGAGCGCCAGCCAGTAGTCAATCTGGCTCAGGATGATCGCCGTGATGCTGGTGCCATTCGAGAGAATGATGAACACGATGGCCAGCAACGCGAAGATGAGCGTCGCGAACGCTGGCGAGCGCTGGTAGAAGCGGCGCACGAAGCGCTGGAGCCGCACCAGCACGAAGACTAGCACGATGGTGAGCAGGGCAATGAGGAAATCCTGCCCATTCTTGGCGTTGGCGACTGTCGCCAGGAAGAGGAACGCCGAGCCAGCCAGGCCGATCACCGAGGCGACGATGCTCAGTGTGGCGAGGATGGTGATGCCAGGGCGCGCGCGCAGGATCATGCCGAAGAGGATGATCGCGCCGAGGGCGAAGGGCAGCGCGACGACGGTAGCCGTCACGATGGGGCCGTAGGAGCCGCCAAAACTGCCAAGATGAGGATCACGCAGGCCGTTGTCGATGTCGACGCCCGGCGCCGGCCAGATTTTGGCCGCAACGATTTGGTGGACGAACCAGCTCACGCCGCCCAGATAGGCGAGCAACGCGGCCAGGCCCCATGCGATGAGGAGCGAGGCCATCTTGAGCGCGGAGACGCGAGAGTCACCTTTCCTGCTGCCCATGAGAACTCCTTTGGATGAAGCGGTCCGCGCCCAGCGCAACGGCGCTCGTGGGCCGACGCACGGACAACTGCTGACCGCTCTATGGTAGCAGGCCGTGTCCAGTAGGGAGCAAACGGGCGCTGGAACCGATTGTGGCCTGCCATCGAGCGCGTGAGTGGGAAGGCGAACCAGCCTGGTCGCTAGCTGTGGAACTCGCCGCTCTTCGCGCTGGCAAGTCCCCGTTTTGCCTCGTCCTTGGTACGCTCCTAGTAGTCGCGACCAACTGCGAACACCTTGCTGTAGCGCTCGCGCATCTGCTCGATCCAGGGACCTAGGCGCTCCTGTGAGCGCCTACGCAGAGTAGCGTCACCTATGTCGCTCTGGTCGCCCGCCGCCGCGCCGACCG
>DATAOM010000566.1:0-1905 GCA_036265775.1 Ktedonobacterales bacterium
ACCTCGGCGTAGGCCTCACCTTCTTCCTCAAGCTCCTCGCTGCGCTCCTCCAGCGCCGCCGACGCGATCAGACGGGTCACGCCTTCTGCGACTTCCTCCGCGCTCAGCTCACCGATGTCTTTGCCCGTCGCCGCCAGCGCCGTCCCCAACGCCCGCGTCCCGCTCGCGCGCAGCACGGCGTCTACCGCCATGAAGTTCAGCCGCTCGCTGCGATCGCTCAAGAAGCTGGCGAGCACAGGCATGCGCAGCCGCCGCACAATGGCATAGGCGGCGCGCAGCTCTCCAGAGAGGCGTGCGAGCGCCATGCCATGCTCCAGGTCCTCCGCGCCCATCACCGCCACCAGCGCGCTCATCGCCTCCAGATCCTCCGAGGCCGCCAGCATCGCGGCGCCCTGTGCGACATCACGCGCTCCTGCGGCGGAGACGATCTCACTGAGCTGCCCCACCTTGCCTGCGACGCGCTCGTAATCCTCGGCGCGAGCCAGGTCACTGGCGCCTTCGGCGAGCTCCGCCCGGCGCGCCGCCTCGACATCACGCGCGGCCAGGATCGTGTCCTCGGCCTGCCCCAGATCCTTGGCGCCCTCGCGCGCCAGCCTACTGGCGGTGGATGACGTAGCGCTCCTCTTCGGGGCCTGCTTTGGGGCTGGCTTCGTGTTCGCCTTGGCGTTTGTGACGCTATTCGTCTTGGTCTCTGTCTTGGCCGCTGGCTTGGCTGTCGTCTTGCTGCTCTCTCTTGGCATATTCGCTTCTCCCAATCCTCCACATCTGCCCGTTATCGTCGAACTGTCTGCCGTCAGGACGCCATCAATTGTCCTGAGGAGTGTCGGTGGGTGGAGTCGTCGCGGTGTCGGCGGGCGCTGAACTCAACGCCTGCTCAGCCTGCGCCACCGCCTCTGGAGCGACCTCGCTTGCCTGCGCCTTGCCGCCCAGCCGTGTCAACTCCGCCGTCGTGTCCGCTGCTTCCGCCGCATCTACCATGACCAGCAGCGCCGCATGGCCAGCGTCGAGTTCGCTGTTCATGTGGTCCAGATCCTCTTTACTCAGCCCGATGCCCTGCTTGGAGAGCGTTCCAGCGCCTCCACCAAGGATACCGCCGAGGAGCGCGCCACCGAGGACAGACAATCCACCAGTCAGGACGCCAGTGGCGACACCAGCGATCACGCCGATCTTCGCGCCTTTCCCGGTGTTGCGCGGGCCGAGTTTTGTTGTCTCGACCTTGCCTTTCTCGTTCTTGCTCACGACCGCCAGCGCGCCCAACTTGATGTCCTCACTGGCCTTATCCCAGCTTTTGAGGGAATCCGCGGCTTGCTCTGCCTGACCTTTGCTGTCGAAATACGCTACTACCAGCTGATCGTTCTTGTTTTCTGCCACGATCGTTTCCTTCCCTGAGGTTTTCTCCAATGCGTCTGCGCGCGATGTCATTAGGTTCGGCGCATGGCGAGGACTCGCGATAGCTAGGCGGCCAGGCGCCCTTCTGGACTTTCCTTCACTCGCGCGGGCGCAAGTGTCACAGTTTAGTCGGTGATCGCCTGCTCACCTCCCTCCGCTGGAGTATGCTGGCGCCGGCAAACGCCGGTGTGACAGGATTTCTGCAATCCGCTGAGTATTTGCGTCATTCGTCGCTCCTCGCACGTCGGCAGGCTGAATCTGCCAGGCGCACGAAGACTCGTCTCGGGCGAGATGATGCGCTTTCGGAGCCGCGCCGGGTCCTGTGTGGTGAACGTGAGGGCGGTCAGGGAGAAAGCCGGCCCGAATCCGCGCCGGCTTCTCGCGTAAGGACATTGTATCGCCTGTAAAGGCGCTTCTTCACTGTTGCAACGACGCGATTACACGTACTCTGGCGCCATGTTGGCGTGCGGGAGGCTGCCCAGCCGCTTGATCTGGAAGGCCTTGATGATGTCGGTG
>DATAOM010000567.1:0-4659 GCA_036265775.1 Ktedonobacterales bacterium
TGCGCCGACCTGTCCAGCGGTCGTGACGAGCTGGGAACGCAGGCATGGATACGCCCGAATGACTTTCCGCCGCTACTCCCACCGCAGGGTGAGGCGTATATCCTGATCTACAGCGCGAACCATGACCAGACATTCGCTGGCCTGGATGTCGCTGGCGTCGTGCGTGTGATCGGCCTCTGGCGTCAGATTTACGCCGATCTCTCTGCTCGCTATCCATGTGTGATGACCTGGGAGACCTCTGGCGAGGCGATTGGTCAGACGCAGCGCCACCCGCACGGGCAGACCTACGGCCTCTCAGTCCTGCCCGATGTGATGGTTCGTGAAATGGAAGCTGTTGAACGGTCGGAGAGGGATGGAGCCGTATGCCCCTTCTGCGCTGAATTGCGCGCCGAGGCTGAAGGTCCGCGCGTACTTTTCTCGGGCGAGAACTGGCTCGCGTTCGTACCTGCCTACGCGCGCTATCCTTATCAAGTACATCTCCTGCCCCGCGAGCACTTTCCGTCAGTCGCTGGTGTGGAGGAGGAAGCGCAGACGGAGGAACTGGCGCGCATGCTGTTGAGCGTCATTCGCGCGTGCAATCGCGTCTTCGAGGCGCCAATGCCCTACATGCTGGCGCTCCACCAGCTCGCTGACCCACGCTACCATTTCCATATTGAGCTATTGCCAGTTGGGCGCGCGCCGGGCAAGCTCAAGCTCGCCGCCAGCTCCGAGGCCGCCTGGGGTTTCTGGCTCAACGACGCGCTGCCGGAGGTCAAGGCCGCCGAGTTACGCGCGGCCATTGCGGAGGATACGCATGACGGCGAATTATGAGCCTGACATGCCGCCATCCGCGCGCTCAGCGTTGGCGGTCTATCGGGAACGGTTCGGCGCGACGGCGGCGCAGGGACCACTCACCGTCGCCTGGGGACCAGGGCGTGTTAATCTGATCGGCGAGCACACCGATTACAACGAGGGCTGGGTTCTTCCGGTAGCCGTTGATCGCGCTGTCGCCATCGCGGGGCGGCGCCTGAGCGCGCCTGAGATCCAGTGCGTTTCAGCGCACCATCGTGGGTATGTGCGCTTTCCTGTGCCTGTGGAGGGTATCGAGACCGATCAGCCGGGGCGAGCGCGAGGATTGCCGCTCTGGGGGCGGTTCATACGCGCGGTGCTGGCGGAGTATTCACTGCTCCCACAGACTGGACCGCTAGCAGGCTTTTCTGGCGCGATTGTCGGCGATGTGCCAGTTGGCGGCGGCATGAGTTCTTCCGCAGCACTCGAAGTGGCGGTCGCCTCGTTTGTCGCTGCTCTTGGTGGACCAGGCTTGCCACCGATGGAGATGGCGCGGCTATGCCAGCGTGCGGAGTTGCGCGCCGCAGGTGTACGTGTCGGCGTCATGGATCAGGCGACGTCGTGCCTGGGACGGAAAGATCAGGCGATCCTGCTGGACTGCCGCTCGTATCAGTATAGCTATGTTCCGGCGCCCTTCAAGGATACGACGCTGCTGGTCTACCATACTGGCGTGCCACACAGCCTCGCCGCGACTGAGTACAATCTGCGGCGCGCGCAGTGTGAAGAATCTGTGCGCATCCTTGCCGAGATCATGCCTGCGCGTTCGATCACTGCGTTGCGTGATGTCACGAGCGCAGACCTTGAACACGATGGCACCAGGCTTCCTGATCCGCTGCTGCGCCGTGCGCGCCATGTAGTAACCGAGAACGAGCGCGTGCTGGCGGCGGTCGAGGCATTGCGGGCGGGCGATCTGATGACGCTTGGCAGGCTGCTCTACGCCTCACACGCCAGCCTGCGCGACGACTATGAAGTGAGCTCTCCAGAGTTGGACGCCATTGTGGAGATCGCCAGCAAGGCTGATGGCGTCTACGGCGCGCGCATGATGGGCGCGGGCTTCGGCGGCAGCGCACTCATCCTCGTGCGGTCCGACGCTTTGGAGGCGCTGCTGCGAACGCTGGCGACCGAGTATCCACAGCGCACAGGACGCACAGGCCAGCCGCATATTTGCCACATCGCGGATGGCGCTTCATGGCGAGTAGAGGGCGAATACCGTGCTTGACACTCCAGGAAAGCGCCTCGTATAATACCGCGCACGCTCGAAAGGCAGACACTGAACAGCCACGGGTTGCTGGCTGCTTCAGGGCTGCCATTTTCTGCATTGGCGACTGTTTTTTAGATCGGCGCGCAAGCAAGCGTGATAGCAGGCGAGGAGATAGCGCTATGGCGACAAACACTTCTAATACTGGTGGACGTTCCACATCGGGCAACCAGGAGCGCGAGACGATCTTGCTGACGCCTGAGGGATATGAAGAGAAGAGGGCGCGACTAGAGTTCCTCAAGAAGCGCCGCGAGGAGATCGCCGACTACATCCACGAGGCGAAGGAAGCCGGAGATGTCAGCGAGAGTAGCGCCTATGAGGACGCCAAGAACTCACAGGCGATGAACGAAGGCGCTATCCTCGAGTTAGAGCATATCCTGGAGAACGCGCAAATTCTGGAAACCCCGGTCGCCGAAGATGGCAAGAAAATCGTTCGTCTCGGCTCAACGATTGATCTGGAGACAGATACTGGACGGGCGCGTACCTTCCAGCTTGTCAGCTCCGTCGAGGCGGACACCCTAAGCAACAAGCTCTCGGACCAGTCCCCAGTCGGCAAGGCGCTGCTCGGCAAGGCTGAGGGCGAGCATGTCGACGTGCCCACGCAGAACGGCACGGTCGGTTATACCATTCGCGCCATCCGCTGACCACCTTGTGTCAGCGCCACAATTTGTATACAGCCGGCTAGTATTTGGCTAGCCGGCGTTCTTATGTCATGCGATTCCACACTCATTCCCCTACTTTCGGGCCACCATCCGCGTCCAGAGTGGCTAGGCTGCTTGCTGCTGTTTCCGTTCTATGCCTATACTATAAGAACCTCTGTTCTAGAAGCGTTCCACTTTCCCTAACCCTCTCGAGGAGTCTGATATGACAAGCAATCGTGATGAGGGCGCGCTGCTCTGGTTCGATGACGACATCAAGCGCCCGTTGCAGCAGAAAATTCTAGATGGCGTCGAGCGCTATCGGGAGCGCATGGGCTACGAGCCGACGCAAGTTCATCTCAATCCCGCGCAGGCAAAAGCGCTCGAGGATGCAATGCAGGCCCCGATCAAAAAGCGTGGCAAGTCTGCTGTGCCTCCCCTGCCGGAGCTACGCTTGCGCCTGCTGCCTACTGAATCCATGCGTCCACACCACTTCCTGATCGGCATCGGTCCCGACGATACGCACCGCAAGGCGCGCAGACCAGCAGCCGAGCGGCCAGAGCCAGCGCTCGCCACACGTGGTCGCCCACGACGACGGTCCGACTCCGCGCGTATCGCCAGCTAGCGCGCCTATCCAGTGAACACACATCGCAAGAGATCATCTCGTGGTAGCATGCCCGTTGTGCCTATTGATCGCACGGGGACTACTCATGAGGAATAGCGATGATTGAACGCTACACGCGGCCAGAGATGACTGCGATCTGGTCCGAAGAGCGCAAGCTGGACACCTGGCTGCGCGTTGAACTCCTGGTCTGCGAGGGCTGGGCGCGCGAAGGGGTCATTCCCGCCGACTTGATGGAAGTTATTCGCAACGCCAGTTATGACCTTGAACGCGCGCAGGAGATCGAACGCGAGACGCACCACGATGTGATCTCATTCCTGCGTTCGGTGCAGGAGCGGCTCGGGCCAGAGGGTCGCTTCATTCATCTAGGACTGACCTCGTCGGACGTAGTGGATACAGCGCTCGCCGTGCGGCTGGTCGAAGCAGGTGAATTGCTCGGGGCCGCACTGGATGATCTCACCGAGGCGGTGATTGCGGCGGCGCGGAAGTACCGCAACACGCTGATGATCGGGCGCACGCATGGCATCCATGCCGAGCCAACGACCTTTGGCTTCAAGGTGGCCGTCTGGGTGGCCGAGTTGCGCAGGGCGCGTGTCCGGCTCGACGCCGCGATAGACGATATCGCGGTAGGCAAGATCTCCGGCGCGGTCGGCACGCACACGACGGTTCCTCCGAGTATCGAGGAGTACGTCTGCGCGCAGCTTGGCTTGCAGGTTGAGCCGGTTTCGAGCCAGATCGTGCAACGCGACCGCCACGCCCATTTCTGCGCGACGCTGGCGCTGATTGGGTCGTCGCTGGAGAAGATGGCGCAGGAGATACGCCATTTGCAACGCACGGAGGTCGCTGAGGCGTTCGAGCCATTCGGCGCGGGGCAACAAGGATCGTCGGCGATGCCGCACAAGCGCAATCCTGAGAAGTGTGAGCGCATCTGCGGTCTGGCGCGCATCCTGCGTGGTTTCAGCTTGGCGGCAATGGAGAACGTGGCGCTTTGGCACGAGCGCGACATCAGCCACTCCTCCGCCGAGCGCATCACCTTACCAGACGGCTGCGCGCTACTGCACTACATGTTTTGGCTCTTCGCCGACGTCATGGCGCATCTCGATGTGGACGAGGAGCGCATGCGCGCCAATCTGGACCTCACGCGTGGCCTGATTTACTCGTCGCGCATCTTGCTGGCGCTGGTCGAGCGTGGGATGGATCGGCAGACGGCATACAAACTCGTGCAGGCGAGCGCACAGAAGGTCTGGCGCAACGAGGACGAGGGCGCGGGACTGCTGGCGATGCTACATGCTGAATCGGCTGTGATGGCGGTC